>JBFYQI010000032.1:0-3222 GCA_041302875.1 Ignavibacteria bacterium | reverse complement strand
GGCAATGGATGTAATCCGGTGTCGAGCACAATTCCCCGGCTTCGTCGTCCTGACTGCGGACGATCATCTTGCGGATGTTGGAAGCCTGGCAGTTCTTGACCTGGGCTTCACGGAGAAATGGGCAGCGCATGGTAATATCACTTCTTGGTGATGCCCTGTTCCGACACCACGACGTTGCCTTGGTCGATCGGTTTGCCGCCATCAGCCATCGTGATGCCAAGGTCCGTGACGACAAGGGCATGATCATCGATCGCGGCAGCAGCCGCGTGACGCGCAACGAAGCGCATGACGAGTTCCTTGCCGACAGCATAGCCGACTGCGACCAGGCAGGCGATTGTAACGAGTCCAAGAAGTGCGTTGGTGACATTCAGCCAGAAGAGTTCGGGATCCGAGTAATCGAACATGGCAGTTCTCCAGTTGGTGGCGTGGGGTCAGAATAGAACAGGTACTTCGCATGCTTTGCCTTGCAAACATTCTGCCAGAGGATATTTCCACATCTGTTGCGGAATTCGTCAGAGAATCGGCCTTCCCGATACGAAACGATGCCGACGGGGGATTTCCGTGTAGGAAGTCCCGAAACGCATGTAGGGAATTCCCTCACAACCGGGGGGTTCCATCTAAGAAGGCGGCAACTTGACTCCCGCACCTTCTCTTTGTACGTTCCGCCTTATGATTCTCCCCTCGACTCGCCAGTTCCTTGACGAAGCAAAGCGGCTGAAGGACTTCTCGGTCTTCGACCTCATGCACGGCTACGCCTACGGCCGATGGCCCTATTTCTACATCGGTGTTGCCACGGGGGAGCATTGGCTTTCGCGCTGGCTGGCTTCAGCGGCAACGAGGATCATCGAGCGATGGGGAGGCAAGTCTGAGGAGAGCGCAAATCGTTCGGCCAAGGAGTTCGCGAACGGCTACCATGGCAAGGTCGTTCCGCTCGATGAGGCTGTGCGCCTGGTGAGCGTTCAACAGGATGTGACGATCGGGGACCTGGAGCAGGTGATCCCGTACACACGTGCCCGGGATATCGTTCTGAAGAATCCGGACCACATCGTGGTCATGGAGTGCCCTTGCCGCGCCTCGCGTGAACATCCCTGTCTGCCGATGGATGTCTGCCTGATCATCGGCGAGCCGTTCGCGGGATTCATCCTCGAACATCAGCCGGACCGCGCCCGCCGCATCACGCAGGCAGAGGCAATGGAGATTCTGCGTCAGGAAGATGAGCGCGGACATGTGCATCACGCCTTCTTCAAGGATGCAATGCTCGGCCGTTTCTATGCGATCTGCAACTGCTGTGATTGCTGCTGCGGGGCGATGCGAGCGCATCGGAATGGGACGCCGATGCTGGCATCATCCGGTTACGTTGCGCGGGTCGACGCGGACATCTGCGTTGGCTGTGAAGATTGTCAGCCGTTCTGTCAATTTAAAGCGATGTCGCTCGTCGATGGGAAGAGCCGCATCGACGAAGAACGCTGTATGGGGTGCGGCGTCTGCATCTCCCATTGTGAGTATCATGCCCTCTCATTTCACCGGGACCCCGCGAAAGGCATTCCGCTTGAGATCCGCGAACTGATGCACGCGGCAATCCACACCTCTGCTTCATGACGTTCGCCGAGTCGAACGATCGTTTTGATTGAAGGATGAGAAGGAAATTCCTACCTTTTGATACCTCCTTCACGAAACGGTTGACGCACATGTATCATCCCGACTATCAGGACATCAGCAAGCGGTTTCGTCATCGAAAGGTGTGGGACGATCACACGCCGATCGAATTCCCGGACGAACTTGCCGATCTGTTTTTCCTCTCGTTTCGCTCGTCCGGAGGGCGGTATCTGCTGGGTCACACCTCCTACCGATGCGAAGAGCATGGGATCGACTTCCCGGGCGAGACGACGCTGCACTCTCCGACCGATCACCTGATCAACCAGAACCTGGAATTCCGCTATCCGCTCGTACGGGATCATGCCGCTGCAGGCGCGCCAAGGAAGCATCGACGGGGAATCATCCTTTTCCATGGCTTGAACGAGCGTTCGTTCTCGAAGTACATCCCGTGGGCGTATCATCTGTGGGCCGCGCTTCGAGCGCCTGTCATTCTGTTCCCGCTCTCGTTCCATATTAACCGGGTGAACCCGAGATGGATGTTCGGCCAACAACAGAATTACGAACAGCGCCTGGCGATCGCGGGAAACGAAAATGTCCATCGGTTCAATGCCGTCATGAGCGACCGCCTGGGAGCTCACCCGGATCGATTCTTCTGGGGGGCGATCCAGTCCTACTGGGATGTGGTGGACCTGGTGCGGGCCGTTCGTGCGGGAACACATCCGCACTTCACGGAAGACGCGGTGTTCGACCTGTTCGGCTTCTCGGCGGGGGGATTTGTCTCGCTTGCGTTGATGCTGGAGAACACGGAGGGATTGTTCGACGAGAGCCGCGCGGTGTTGTTCTCCACCTGCGCCGCTGTCCGCGATATGAGCCTTTCATCGCCGTTGATCGTGGATCAACACGCGGAGATCGCGCTGATGCAGTTGTATGCGAAGTCGCCGCAGAAGTTCTCAACAACGCGGCAGCTGCATTGGCTCCACGAACACTCGGAAGGGAAGTGGCTCAACGGATTCTGCGGCTTGCGTCCCGACCGGAGTCTGCTCGATGGGAGACTGAAGGAGATCGCACCGCGCCTGTTCGGCATCGCGAATTCGAACGACCAGGTGATCCCTGCGGGGGGGATGTACAACGCGCTGCAAGGGATCCGACGGGACATTCCCGTGCGAATCGAAGAACTGGAACTCGGCATCCATGAGAACCCATTCGCAAGCCGGAACTACGAGACCATCGACCGCTCGATCATCACGGATTTTCTGAATGTGGAGCTCTATGGCGGTCAATTCGAGAAGTTCATCGAACTGAGCGTGGGGCATTTGGGGAAGGGATAGATGTGAGATGTCAAATGGTAGATGTCAGAAGCGACCGAGCCCCCTTACCCGTTTTCCCCCGTTAGTCTCGCGATGTTGAGCAGGTAGAATCTGAGTCTGTCTTGGTCTGCCGGATTCAGCGCCTGCTCTTCGATGCGAGCGATTCGCTCGACTCCCTTCATCGCCTTGATGATGTTAGCGGGGACCTCGACCATCCCTTCGGAAGCCGCGCTGAGATACTCAACCGCCGCCACCAGGAACTGCCGCATTTCATCATCTGCCCGGGCCGTCCGGAAGAAGCTCGCCAGTCCTGACGGGA
>JBFYQI010000461.1:0-4330 GCA_041302875.1 Ignavibacteria bacterium | reverse complement strand
AGCGCGTTGTCCTCCGGACCGCCAAGGACGATGAGATCGTTCGAGGTGAGGTCCGCTTCAACCAGCTCACTCTCCTTCTTGATCGGCTGGAATACCTCCGTGAACCGGTCCGCCGCCATCTTCTGATACCGCAGCGCGATCGTGTGGTTCGCTTCGATCTGCTGGGTCGTCCCGTAGACAATAAGCGTCGATGAGAAGTCGTCGAAGAAATTCTGATACGTCAGATATGCGGATCGCTTCACGGGAATATCGTTTCCTGCGTTGAAGTGGACCGCCACCGGCTTTTCCGCGCTCTCGATGTTCACCGTCGTCCGCGCGCCGTTCACCTCCACAACCTTGAGGATCCGCTCCGTTCCCGCATCGACCGCAACGGTCGTCAGGAACCGATACGGCGTCTTCGCTTGATCGACATTCAGGACGACGCTCCATCCGCCGTTCGATTGCGTGGTCTGGACCGCCACGGTCACGTCCGGAAGGTCCTCCCGTTCCAGCCACTGTCCGATGAATTCCTTGAGGGACTTCCCGCTCACCTTCTCGGCCCGTTCGATCCACTGCGCCGTCGTGATGTTCTTCCCTCGGAAGTCCGAATGGATCCGTTTCATGACCTCCGAAAAGAGGTCATTCCCGAGCAACAGCCGAAGCTGATGCAGGAGATACGTGCCGCGGATTCTGGGGACCTGGTATCCTTTGTACTCATGCATCGAGATCGTCGACGCGGCGGGGATCACCGTTCCCTCCTTCGCTTGAACGTAGAGGAGACGATAATTCAATTCGCTCAACTCATCCCGCGTATACGCGAACGCATCTTCGGAACGTGCGGGCATCTGCTTCAGCATGTTTGCGTACGCAGCCGAACTGCTGACGATCCAGTTGTCCTGCTCACGCGCAGCATAGACGGTCCCATGCCAGAGATCGCTTTTGTCGAAGGTCGTCAGTTCTGCGACCGCCGCGGCATTGACCTTCGGTTCCGCCGTTCCCGTCGGCGGCGTCATCCGGGCTTTTGCTTCCTTCAGCTTCGATGAGATGTACAACGGACTCATCACCGCGTAGCCGAGGGAAAACCGGGGAGTCGCATTCGGGAGGTCCGGCATGCGTCCGTTCTCGCCGATCATTTGCTCGCGGAGCGTCACCTTGCCGCTGTTGGCGAAGAACACCAACTGCTCCGCCATCTCCGAGGTCGTCACTTTGCCGTCGCACGCGTGCGGACGGTTGACCGGGGATGAACCGAGGATCTGGAATGCCGCCGATTGGTCGATCGTTCCTTTGTGCTCCTGATAGAAATTCCAGAACGCAACGTCCCGGTTCACCGGGCGGAAGAGGTAATCGTACGGCAGGTCGTCGGCGTTCACGATGTATTCCTTCCGCACCTCCAGGTCCTTGGCGTTATTGACGCTCCAATAGAATCCTTCCGCGCCGGCGTACCAATCCTTCTTGCCGCTGCGCCACAGCTTCCATTTCGCCGTACCAAGCAACAGAATGCCGATCTCGTTCCTCTTGACATCACCGATGAGCCAGTCGTTCGTATACATCCCGTTGTTCTTCGTCGTCATGATCTTCACGACGTCGTCGATGGAGTTGGCGTACTGCGCGGCTTTCCGAATGCGGTTGGACTGCGGCGTTCCCTGCGGATCGTAGGGGGTCTGCTGGACGGTCGTCTCCCCCATCATGATCCCCGCGCTGTTGATGTAGAAATCGGCGCCGGAATGGATCCCCCCCGGGAAGGTCTGGTACACCAGCCGGTTCCCTTCGGAGGGAACGACATCGACGATCAGATTCCAATGGACGCCGGTATATCCTCCCCACATGAACAGCTGTCCGAAGACGATCCTCCCGTCCGCCGTGGCGGTGTTGTTGGCGAGAAAGGACGAGCACTTGTGGAGGCGTTCCTGCACCTGGAGCTCATCGTCGCTTGAGAGGAAGGTCTTGCCGGTGAGCGGATGGGGCGTCACCGTCAATGCGCTGTGAATGTAGTCCAGGTCGATGGCGGAATTCACCGTGACGATGTCGAGCAGGTCCACGGGGCGGTCGAAGACCTTCGCTCCTGCGGCCGCCGCGCCGTCCGCGATGCCTTTCATTTCGGTCAGGTATTCCTCGTCGTATTTGCGAAGCAGGATGGCATCGGTGCTGAAGCGTTTCTGATTCCAGGCACCCGCCGGATCCTGCACGCTGCCGTTGACGCCGAGTTTTTCGATGAACACCTTGATCTCATCGGCGGCAAGGGAGCCGTATTGAAATCCCCGCTGGTACGGTTTCCCCTCGATATGGATGAAGATCCATCCCTTTTCCTCATAGCGGAACGCCGGTCCATGCCACCGGACGGACTCCAGCGGAATGTATTCCGCGATGTCGGTCACTTCTTCCAGCGCGACATCGTCCACCCACAGTTTTCCCCGCGCATTCCCCTGGTAGCCCAGATGCACGCGGATGCGGTCCTTGGACTTCGTCGCGATGAATTTCATTTCCAGCTTTTGCCAATCCCCCGTTCCGCCGATGGAGGGGGAACTGTTCGTGGGAGGAAAGGATTCCATCGTCAAACAGCCGGCGACGGGGGTCGGATATTGCGCGTTCGGGTCGGAGGCGACGGCTTCGCATTTCATCCAGGCGGTCAGCCGGTAGATGTGGCCCACCTTAAGCGGAACCACGGAAGAGAGGGCCGTGCTGGAGGTCCATTGATCGTGGTGGAAGAGCAGGGCGGAATTCCCGCCATGCGTTGTTGATCCATCGATCGCGGCAATCCCGCCGGAGACCATCGCCCATCCGAGAGGTGTTCCATCAGGCGATCTCTGTTCAAATCCGGGATTTTGAGGATTGAGAACGCTGAGTTGAGAAAAGGCCAACGCAGTGGAGGAGACAAGCAGGAAGAGCAAACGAGCCAGCCGGTTCATGAAAGTCCTTCGAGGGATCAGGTTGAAAAAGAAGAGGAATTCATCAAGATAGAATGGTTTTGCTCACATTCAACCCATGCGGGCAAGGCGGTGAAAGGCCGTGTCGGACAGTCTGTTGATGAGCTCATTGCAGGAGGTCTCAGGATCAGCATTGTCGATAGCGACGCGACACATGGACGCATCGGTTAAAATGCGCATTGTTCTGCCCGACTGCCCTCTCTCGTTGAACTTGACAATTGATGGGCAAGTTCATAGATTTGCACCGTGTTCTCTGGCTCGGGAAAAGAGCCAGCGAGCCGCCTCTCTGGACATCCAGTCCTAGCATTTCCTTCGTAGAGCCCACCAAGACGACCCTCTGGCTTCCCTTTGGCGTTCTAACCAACTCTCGAGTATTGGTCGGGAGATAATCTACTCACATCTCAAATAGGAGGAAGAACTACTATGAAACGATTCACGAGCGTCCTATCCGCGTTGGTAGCGGTTCTCCTGCTCGCCTCGATGCAGGTGTTTGCGCAGGAATGGTCCGCAGCACAAATGGAGGTGTGGAAGAACGTCGAGACATACAATTCGCTCGGGATGCAGAAGAATCTTGAGGGATTTCTGGAATACTTCCACGCCGACTATTGCGGTTGGGAGTATGGAGATCCCCTGCCGACGAACAAGGCCGACGTCAGGAAATACCTTGAGCATTCCGGTTGGAAGACAAGGATGATCCTAATCTCTGACATCAAACCCGTTGCGATCAAGATCCACGGCAATGTCGCCATCGTCCACTACTACTACACGGTGACTCAGAAAGATGCGGAGGGCAAGGAGAAATCGTCGTCCGGTCGATGGACCGACATCTTGATTAAGCAGGGGAACAAGTGGTTAATGATTGGCGACCATGGTGGACAAACATCGAAGTAACAGAGTCCGCAGTTCTAGCGACGTTTCCACGCCAACGCGGGGTTTGGATTGGCCGGGGAACAGCTGAGAGTCAAGCGTAGAATGGTGGGATCTGGAACGAGTAGTAGAAGCCCGGCATTTGCTGGGCTTCATTGTTTTTCCGGGGTGTAAGAGTCTATCAACGAAAGGGTTCTTATGCTCACACTCAGTCATATCCGCAGCCGCACACCCACCGATGGAGAACTGAAGCGATGGGATCAGCGATGGCCCCGTTTTTATTAAGGATTATGCGCGTTTTGTGGCAGTTTTCTGCACCGCTACTCATTGGCAACGATATTAGGGTGTCCATCCGATTAACTGTATTTGACAGTTGATGGGCAAGTCACAGCGGGATATTTGGTCAGAAACTCCTTGGCGTTCACGAACACCTTCATCATGTGAGACATAGAATTTCTCCGGTCATTGATTTCTTCTGGATCATCTTTGATCGTTACGATCTCCACGCCCACGGGAAACATGCGCAAACCTGCACCTTGAGAAATGGTGCGGATGAACTG
>JBFYQI010000014.1:0-2869 GCA_041302875.1 Ignavibacteria bacterium | reverse complement strand
TCAACACGCCTCCAGCCTCCCGCATCAGGGTCGTCTCAGAATTCTTGAACGCATTCAGATACAGATGGAACTGGAGATCCGAGACCGGCTTGGTTGAAGTGTTTCTCCAGGAGACGCGCTGGCGCCCAGTGAGGGTCTTGGCGTCGACATCGAGCGTCACGTCGATGGAATATTGCACGATGCGATCGCTGAGCGGCGTCGCAAAGATCGTTTGCCGGGCGGATGCAGGCGAACAAACCGAAAGCGACAGGATGGCTAAAGGTGCAAATTGGAGCAGAAGAGGTTTCATCGTTCCTCCGACAGAAATGCGGTCTCGAAAGCGTATCAACGTACCAAAGGAAGGAGGGAAATGCAAGGAACACTCCCTACAGCGGTGACGTCAGCGAGGCAGTGACGGCAAAGCCGCTTGGAGGTGTGAAGCGTCGCGTCACATCGATGCGCAGGAAGCCAAGTATCCTGCCGAGCCCCGCACCGACCTCGATGTACCAATCTGGTTGGTCGGGATACAGCGAGCGATATCTGTCCGACGTCCACCACGTCTTCCCGCCGTTGGCAAAGATGACGAAATCGATCGATGATCGGTACAGCGCGGGGATATTCAACCAGTAGAAGGGCATGGCTCGGAAATTGTGCTCGACGAACAGCGCGACCGACCGATCTCCGACGAATTCCCGCGGTTCGACGACACGGAAGGTGCCGTACGGCCCATAGCCGCTCAAGGCGCTTTCCAGTGCCACCAATCGCTGGATGGGGACATTCCAACCGGCTCCCACATCAACACGAAACGAGAACCGTGCCGGCGTCAGTGAACGCCGCAGGAACGTCGGCGGATGCCATTCCGCCTGCACCAGAAGTCGCTTGAAATCGAAGTCACCGCCAAATTCCGTTCCCCCGCGCTCCATGTCGAGTTCGACGAAATCGGACAACAGGATTCCGGGGATCGGACTATGCCTGCCGAGACACAGATGTGCAACGATACTGGAGAAGGTCCCCTCCTCGGCAATAGGATTCGGCCGAAAGATCTCGCTCCGATACAGAAAGCTGAAATCCGTGTTCTTCCGAGCCGTGGACTCCTGGGTCCGTCGGTAGTGCAATTCCGCGTGCCAGGCATGGTCCGGTCGGGTTCGCATCCCCACGGACCAGCCGCGGGCGTAATGATAGTCCCAATAGTCCCGTTTCGAAAAGAGCGCCGCAAGCATGCCTGAAAGGGGGAACTGAAACCTTTCCTGGGGTGAAGTGTCTATGTCGTCGAACACCGATCCGGTTGCAAAGAACCGTTTGGTGGAATCGATCGGCACTTCCAACGTCACTCCCCCCTTCCATCGACGATCGGCAACGCCATAGCCGACATTCCAGATCACATTCACAGGTCCGATCAAGGAGTCGTGCTCATGCTTCAGGCCCAAATACCACCCTTCGACCCGATTGAAGCGAGGGTCAAGATAGCCCAACAGACCTCCCTGGATCGCATCGACGTTGCTGAGCGGGCCGCCGGGCGTAAATTGCTTCTGCAGGGTCTGGCTGCTGTCCAACGTGCTGTATGCGGTTCGTTCTTCTGAGGTGAGCGGCAGAACTTGATGTTCACTCCAGAAGAGCGAATCCAGTTGGTCGGCTTCCTTCAGCACCAGTCGGCGAGGCTGTTTGGCGACTGAATCAGGCAGAGGGAGATTGACGCGGTACTCGTACATCGAGGAACTCGCCTCGATCCCAATGCGCGGGAACTTGAGTCCTGGAATGCCGATCTCGAGTTGCGCAAGAATCCGGATATCGATCGGGAGCCAGTAGCGTGATTCGAATTTCTGAAACTGCTGCGCGTAGCGCAGGTCGAGCGACCGCACGAGCGGAAAGACGACGGCCTCGTTCGGAGTGACGGAGACATCGACGAGAGCGTAATCGTCATCGATGACGCCGATGGTGCCGCGAAACAGCGGCGTGCTGCGCGAACGCGGTTCGAGCTTGATGAGAAAGACCTCCCGATCGTCGCGGAACCGCGTTCCCTCCAGACGGAAATCGTAGTAGTCAAATGCCTCAACGGACGTCGGTCCGACGAACGTGTATCCCGCCAGCTTGATGTCATCATCATACATATTCACGATGCCGCCAACGCTGGCAAAGTTCCGGTCAACCGGAACATTCTCCGTTTGCCGTCTCTGGCGGATGACCTCGCGCAGCGTATCTCCCGCCTGCCAATATCCCGTGGTGTAGGATTCGGTGATCTGCGCGATGGCCGTGTCGCGCCGGATCACTTGGCGTGTGAACGCATCGAACCGATAGGACTGCAGGCCCTCCGTCCACCGCTTCTTCCCGGCGATCACCTTCCGCATGATCCCCATCGCTGGGTCTTCGCCGGTGACGACGACCTCGGCCATCCTGATCGGCACAGGGTGCAGGAGAATCGTCAGCGGTTCAGGCTGCGGAGAGGCGATGGCAGCGGAGTCGGTGCGATAGCCGACGTAACTGATGAGCACCAGTGCGGAATCGGAGTCAAGCGAGAGGAGAAATTCTCCGGTGGCATTCGTGATGGTACCCCGTGGCGTTCCCGCGATGCGGATCGTAGCGGCGGCGAGCGGCTCGCGAGTGACCGCGTCGCGCACTGTTCCCGTGACGACAAACGACTGCCCAACAAGCGACTGTCCGGCGCTGATCATGAAGGCCGCGAAAGCCAACAGAATGCGAATCATGCGCCGGTTCCTACGAAGCATTCTTGATCACCGACGCTTCCAGCACCTCCGCCACATCCTTCACCTGTACACGCTCGACGGCACCTGCCGCTTTGACTCCGTCTTCCATCATTGTCATGCAGAACGGACAAGCAGTGCCGATGACGTCGGCGTTTGTCGCCAGTGCTTCTTCTGTGCGCTCCACATTC
>JBFYQI010000013.1:0-7292 GCA_041302875.1 Ignavibacteria bacterium | reverse complement strand
CGGACGGGGCTGAAGAACGACCGGCGCTGGATGCTGGTCGATCCATCGGGTGGCTTCCTCAGCCAACGCACCCACCCGGAGATGGCTCGCATTCGCATCGGAGAGCATCCGGATGCACTCGACGTCTTCTGTACCGGTCATCCCCCGCTGACGATCCCGCTTGAACCCGACAGCGGTTCTCCCCAACGCGTTCGGATCTGGGAGGATTCGATCGAAGCCTCTGTCTATCCCGAAGAGATCAACGCCTGGTTCTCTGCGGTATTGAATACACACTGTCGTCTCGTGCATCTCTCCGACCCGGACGCCCGCCCTGTGAATGCCAAGTACGGCGTCCCTGCCGATCGCGTCGGATTCGCCGATGCCTATCCAATCCTTCTCATGACCGAAGCGTCCCTCGCGGACCTCAATGCCCGACTTGCTCAGCCTGTCGGCATGGAGCGCTTTCGCCCAAACATCGTCATCGCCGGAACGGCGGCATTCGCCGAGGACCGCTGGTCCAGCATCCGAATCGGCAGCACGACATTCCGCGTGGTCAAGCCATGCACGCGGTGCTCAATTCCGTCCGTGGATCAACAGACGGGAGCGGTGGGCCAGGAACCGATGCGCACACTCGCGACGTTCCGTGCCATTGGAAACCGCGTCCTATTCGGGCAGAACCTGATCCACGATTCAGCGGGGATGCTCGAAACCGGCGTGGTCGTCGAAGTGCTCGAAGAGCGCCACAACACTACCGCATGAAGCGATCAGGTCTGACAGTCGATTTCTTCCGCGCCCAGCGCATGCAGATCGAAGACCGTCATCGGAACGGCGAGGGGGGCATCCGCGTCGCCCTGAGCCTGACCACGCTGCACGATGAGTTGCTCCGTTTCGCCTATGAAGCCGTTCCCACGCGTGAACGATCCGGGTTGGCGATCATCGCCCTTGGCGGCTATGGACGCCGCGAACTGTGCTTCGCGTCCGATATCGATATCATGTTGCTTGTTGTAAGCCGGGCATCGTCGAACGCCCGCGCCGCCGAAACCTACCTGCACCGCCTGCTTGACTACGGATTGAATATCGGACACAGCGTTCGAACCATCGACGAGTGTCTCGTGATCGCGCGCGACGATCTCGAGTCCAGGATGTCTCTCCTCGAATCGCGGCTGGTCGTCGGCTCCTCCCGGCTGCATGCCAACTATCGACGCGCCCTCGACGGCTTCCTCCGACAACAGGATCACGCAGAGTTCGCCCGCCGGTTGTTTGACCTCCTCGACCGTCGCCATACAAAGTACGGCAACTCGACGACACTCCTCGAACCGAACATCAAGAACAGCGCCGGTGGATTGCGGGACTTGCATACAGCCTACTGGCTGCTGCGCGGGACCGGGGCGCTGGCCGCTTCCTCCGCCCGTGCGTCAAATGAGCCGGCGACCATCAGCATGCTTCGCACCAAGACCGTGCGCCGCCTCTTGCGTCCGGATCATCTGCAGGCGGCACGACATGCCCTCGACTTCATCCTGCGCGCGCGGAACGAGCTTCATATCCGTTCGGGAACGCTGAACGACCTGATGGCGTTCGGCCTGCAGCCGACGATCGCCACCGGACTGCGCATCCGGGCGACAGGACGCCGAAGCACGGTCGAGCAATTCATGCAGCAATATTACGTCGCATCGCGGAGCATCGCGCTGGTCGCATCGCGCCTTCGTGCCTGGGCAACGGACCGATGGATGCGACCGGAGAGCTGGACAGCGCATCGTCCGCTGGATACGCTCTTCGAAGTACGGCATGCGCACATCACGCTTCGCAAGCCCATACGCCGGTTGACCAACGAGCAGGCACTCCGTGCGTTTCTGTATGCCGCACGAGAGCAGGCTGATCTTGCGTTCGACGTCGAAGACGCCATCCATCGCAGCGAAAAGGGACTCCGCCCGGTGCGGGGAACGGACGAGGAATCGCTCTGGATCGAGCTTTTCTCCTTGCCGAAGCCGATCGCACCAACGCTGCAGAAGATGAATGTCCTCGGCCTGCTCGGCCGGTGGATCCCCGAGTGGAAGCCGCTCGTCGCGTTCTTCCAACACAATCAGTATCATTTCTACACGGCGGATGAGCACACCCTGCTCGTCATCGCGAATGCGGAAGCACTTCTCAATGCTGATTCCGCATTCGGCGCTGTTGCCCGTTCCCTTCCGAGATTCGATCTCTTGCGTTGGGCTTGCCTGCTTCACGACATTGCCAAGCCGGTCCAACTCGCGACGCACGAGATCACCGGCGGGCCCATCGCTTCCGACCTGCTTCGGCGTCTCGGGCTGATCGGTATCGCCAACGACGTCGCCTTCCTGGTTCGTCACCATCTGCTGATGGAACAGGTGGCGTTTCGCCGGAACCTGAATGACCCGCAGGCGATCCACGAATTCGCACAGCACTTCGAACGGGCGGAATTGCTGGACTATTTATACGTGCTCACGTATGCAGACCTGTCCGCCGTCAACAAGAATGTTTTCACGGAATGGAAGGCCTCGTTGCTGAACGAGTTGTACCGGAAGGGACGTGAAGCGGTCGAATCGCGGCTCAGCCGGGATGAACTTCAAGTGCGCAACCAGCAGGAAACGGAGCAGCTAGCAGCGGAAGTACTGCGGACGTTGGGGGACCAGTTCCCCGAGCGTCTGATCGAGAATCATCTGGCCCTCATCGAAGAACCGTCGTATCTTGCGACATTCAATGCCGAGGAGATCCGTGCTCACCTGCACATGGTCATTCGCCGTCCGCTCGTGCGGGCCGAATTCAAGCATGCGGGAGATGTCACGGACGTGACCATCGTCGCACGCGACGCACCGTTTGCGCTCTCCCGCTTCTGCGGCGTCCTCTCGGCGAACGACGTGAACATCCTCGATGCAGGGATCTACACCCGGCGGGACGGGATCATCATCGATCGATTCCGCGTGGCGGACTTCGTCAATCACTCCATCCTGTCGGCAGAACAATGTCAGCGCATTTCGCGCGAACTCGAGGACGTGTTCAACGGACAAACCGACCTCCGGCATCTGCTCGCACGTCACCGGGCCAAATGGAAGCGCCGCTCTCGGCCGTTGAATCCGAACATTCGGCTGGACGTGGACTTTGAAGAGCATCCCCGATTCACTATTATTGATGTATACGCGGCGGATACGCTTGGATTCCTGTACCGCATCACCGAGTCCATCTCACGACTTGGTTTGAATATCGCGTTCGCAAAGATCGCCACGCGAGGCGATGGCATCGTCGATTCATTCTATGTCACCGACGAACGGGGCAAGCGCATCTCAGAGTCGAGCCAGTTAACACCGATCCGGGAGGCGCTGCTCGAAACGGTCCGGGAAACCGCGGAGACAGAACTGATTGTTGGTTGAGCTCTTCATTGTCGATTGCTGATTTACGATTGTTGATTTCATTTAGCACGTTTTTCTTCTCACATTTGTCATCTCACATTTGTCATTATTCTTGTTTCCATGTCTCCCTCTCCCACTCAACGCCCCATTGGCGTCTTCGATTCCGGCATCGGCGGGCTCACCGTCGTGCACGCCCTGACGCAGGTCCTTCCGCACGAGAACATCGTCTACTTTGGCGACACGGCCCGCGTGCCGTACGGACCGAAGTCTCCGCAAGTGGTTCGGGAATACGCACTGCAGGATACCGATGTCCTCCTCAAGCACGACGTCAAGCTCATCGTCATCGCCTGCAATACCGTCTCTGCTGTCGCCCTCGACGTCGTCCAGAAACGGGCTCGCTTTCCGGTGATCGGCGTGATCCAACCTGGCGCGGAAGCTGCCGTCGTGGCATCGAAGAAGAAGCGGATCGGCATCATCGGAACGGCGGGAACGATCAACAGCGGGGCATACACGAACGCCATTCGATTGATCGAGCCGGGCGCTCATGTGTCGGGACGAGCGTGTCCCCTGTTTGTTCCGCTGGCGGAAGAGGGATGGACCGACCACAAGGTAACAGAATTGATCGCCAAGGAATATCTCTTCCCGCTCACGCTCGAGAAGATCGACACCTTGGTTCTCGGATGCACGCATTACCCGCTCCTGCGTGACGTGATCGACCGCGTGCTGCATCATTCCGTGACGCTCATTGATTCCGGGGCGGCGACGGCGCTCGTCGTTCAGCGCACGCTCGCGGAACTCGGTTTGACCAACGCCAGCACATTGAAGCCGCACCTTCGCTTCCTGGTCAGCGACATCCCCAACAAATTCACGGAGGTTGGCGAACGCTTCCTCGGACACAAACTCGGCAAGGTTGAGCGCGACGGAGGCTGGGGAGCGTAGGAAGTGGGGACTGTGGGTTTCCTCCCCGGGTATCTCCCCGGGGTCGACATTGAAAGTTTGGGCAACTCACACCGGGAAATTGTCCCGGTCACGCACCGGGTCATCAACCGGGTTCAACGTTGGAAAGCTGGGGTGAGTATCTGGCATGACTCCTTGGCACGACTCCCGGCTTCTTAAGCTGCCGGGAGAGCACATCGGCCGAAGCGCCAAGATCTCAAGAAACAAGAACCAAACAAGACCAACATCCAATTGCCGAGAGCCAATGGCGGTGTAAGAAGCGGAACACAAAAGACCACAGGCCAACCCTCTTAACTTCTGAGTTTTGACTTCTACTCCAGGCTCTTGGCTCAACGGCTCACAGGCTTCCATGCCCTCACGTCCCATACTCCTCCTCGGTGATCCGGCCCTGCGAACGCCGTGTAAACCGGTCCGGGATGTCCGGTCATCGCGTGTCCAGGCGATCGTTTCGGATCTTGCGGACACACTGGGAGAATTCCGCCGCTCTCATGGATTCGGGCGGGGCATCTCGGCTCCGCAGATTGGCCATTCCGATCGCATCATCTTCATCGATTCGGAGTATCGCGGTCCGCTCATCAATCCCCGCATCACGCATCGGAGCCAAGAGCTGTTCCGTCTGTGGGATGATTGCTTCTCATTCCCGGATATCCTCGTCGAGGTGCATCGACATCTCGCCGTCACGGTCGCGTACACGGACCTCGACGGGCATCGGCGCACCCTGCAGGCACGAGGCGCTATGTCCGAGCTTCTCCAACATGAGACCGATCACCTGGACGGTATTCTTGCGATCGACCGCGCAGTGGACTCCCGTCACATCATTCTCCGCAGCGAGTACGAGAAGATGGCTAGCGACAAGGCCGCCTTCATTTTGTGATCACTTCTTCGTATTATTATAATTCTTCATCACGCTCATCCTCACTTGGTGGCAACCTCATGAAGCTTCCAAAAGACGAAGTCCTCGAGATCTTCCGACAGACGCGCGCGCTCCTGGAGGGACATTTTCTCCTGACATCCGGGAATCACAGCCCGAACTATTTTCAATGCGCCCGGGTTCTGCAGTATCCCAAGTATCTCCACCTGTTTGCCGGAGAGATCGCCCGCCACTTCGAATACAGCGAGATCGAGGTCGTCATCTCCCCGGCGATCGGCGGTGTGGTCGTTGGGACTGAGGTCGGGCGCATGTTGAACGTCCGCACCATCTTCGCCGAACGGGCAGACAGCAAGATGCAGCTCCGCCGCGGTTTCGAATTCGCCCCCGGCGAGCGAGTATTGGTCGTTGAGGACGTCATCACCACGGGGGGGTCGACGAACGAAGTGATCGAACTCGTCCGCAAAGCCAATGCCACCTTGGCGGGTGTCGGCTGCATCGTGGACCGCAGCGGCGGGACCGTCTCGTTCGACGCGAAGTACTTTTCCGTGCTGCAAATGGATGTCGTCAAGCATGATCCCACCGACTGCCCGCTCTGCAAAGCAGGCGGAACGGCGATCAAGCCCGGCAGCCGAGGAAACGCGTAAGGTCGTCAACCAGCCCTGGCACAACAGTTCCTTGTCAAGTGCACTCTCGTTCCTACATCACCATGCAGCTCTTGAAGACCGTTCGATCCGAACGTAAATATGACGGCAAGATCATTGACCTCGTGGTCGACGTGGTCGAGTATCCGAGCGGCCGCCAGACGATCCGTGAAGTGGTCAAGCATCCGGGCGGCGCGGTGATCGTTCCTCTTCTCGAGGACGGCACCGTTCTCCTCGTCCGGCAGTATCGCCATCCGCTTGCGTCGGTGATCACGGAACTCCCGGCCGGCAAACTCGATCAGGGCGAGGATCCGTTGAACTGCGCGCGCCGGGAACTGCGGGAGGAGACCGGCTACACGGCGGACCAACTCATGCATCTCTCCTCCATTCACACGACGCCGGGGGTCTGTGACGAGATCCTTCACATCTATCTGGCGACGGGGCTGACGCCGGCTGGAAGCGGCCAGCAACTGGATGAAGGAGAAGAAGGGCTTTCATTTCTCTCCCTTCCGCTCGCCGAAGCGATTCAGATGGTGGAGTCCGGCGCGATCACGGATGCGAAGACGATATGTGGTCTTCTCCTGACCGCCCGACATCTTGAACAGAGGAACCATGAACGTCGTTGAACTCATCCGGCGCAAGCGTGAAGGGGAAACTCTCACCAAAGATCAATTGCAGTACCTGATCGGCGGGTATGTCCAGGGAGCGATCCCAGATTATCAGATGTCCGCGTTCCTCATGTCCTGTTATTTCCGGGGGATGAACGAGGAAGAGATGATGACCTTCACGGAGCTGATGCTCCATTCAGGGGTCGTCATCGACCTTTCGGCCATCCCCGGTATCAAAGTCGACAAGCATTCCACCGGAGGCGTTGGCGACAAGGTCTCCCTTATTCTCGCGCCTCTCGCGGCCGCCTGCGGCGTGCCGGTGCCGATGATCTCCGGACGCGGGCTCGGCCACACCGGGGGCACCCTCGACAAACTCGAATCAATCCCCGGGTTCCGGACAGACCTTTCGATCGAGGACTACAAAAGGGTCATCGCATCGACGGGTTTGGTCATGATCGGACAAACACGGGAGATCGCCCCCGCCGACAAGAAGATGTACGCCCTGCGCGACGTCACCGCAACCGTCGAGTGCATACCGCTCATCGCCGGGAGCATCATGAGCAAAAAGCTCGCCGAAGGGATCGATGCATTGGTGCTCGATGTGAAGACCGGCCGCGGAGCGTTCATGCAGTCGTACGAACGCTCGGTGGAATTGGCCCAAGCACTGGTGAAGGTTGGAACCTCATTTGGAAAGCGCACGCTCGGGTTCATCACAGACATGAATCAACCGCTCGGCGTAGCCGTGGGGAATTGGCTGGAGGTCGTCGAATCCATCGACTGTTTGCGTGGACGCGTGGGACCAGGATCTGATGATCTGATGGAAGTCACGCTCGTTCTCACGGGAGCGATGGTGCACCTGGGCGGGAAAACC
>JBFYQI010000005.1:0-4105 GCA_041302875.1 Ignavibacteria bacterium | reverse complement strand
AGGAAAGAGAGCATGGTGGGGTCTGGAGGTGAGAGTGTGGATGTGAGGCTCTGGGCTTGCTCTCAATTTATTGATTCTCCATCAAACTTTCTCTACTATGAACTCCCATTCTGCACAGGCACTTCCATGTCAGAATCTCTCCTCCGAGTGGCGATAGGCAGTACCCGGCGGCCGAAGGTCGAAGCGGTGAAGGCGGTCTTCACACAGCTGGCACCGTTGCTTGATACGGGACCGGACATGATCGAGTATGTGGCGCACGACATGGATTCGGGGGTCGATGAAACGCCGCGGACGCTCGATCACTTGATGTCAGGGGCCCGGAACCGCGCTCGAGCGCTGATCACCGGAACGGAACGCACGGCGCATTTCTTCATCGGACTGGAAGGGGGACTGTGGAGCGCGAGCGGTGTCGTCTTTCTTCAAAGCTGGGCGTTCGTCACGGACGGCAAGCGCGAATCGTTCGGTGCAAGCGGCGCAATCATGGTGCCGGAAGTCATCGCGGATTCCGTCTTTCACCGCGGCGAAAGCCTGGGTGCAGTGATCGACATGGTCGCGGAGGAAGAGAATGTGCGCAGTAATCAGGGGACTTGGGGGATTCTGACGAAGGACCGGTTGACGCGACAGCAATCATTCGAAACGGCTCTGTTGAGCGCGCTCGCGCCGTTCTACAACGCAGGCCTCTATCTCCATGAACGACATTAATCCGATCGCGTGATGATTCGATGAATCTCTTCTGGATAATCTTCTACGATGTTGTTGTTATTCCGCTGTTCTGGCTGATCCTCCACGCGGCTGCGTTGTTCAACAACAAAGTGCGCCGCGGGATCGACGGCCGCAAGGATCTGTTCGACCGGCTTTCGTCGGAGACAGCGAAGCTCAAAGGAACCCGCCGCATCTGGGTGCACTCTTCTTCAATGGGAGAGTTCGAGCAAGCGAAGCCGATCATCGCGGCCTTGCGCAAGCGCTATAAAGACATCCATATCATTGTCAGTTTCTTCTCTCCGTCCGGCTACGACCACTCGCGGAATTATCGGCTTGCGGACCTCATCACCTACATCCCGTTCGATACTGCGTCCAATGCGCGTCGATTCATTGAGACGATCAAGCCGACCGCGGCGATCATGATGCGCTACGATGTGTGGCCGAATCACATCCGGCAACTGCATGCACGGGGAATTCCCGTCTTTATTGCCAACGCGACGATGCGACCGAATTCCGCCCGCTTCACGTTCGGACTCCGCTCTTTCCATCATTCTCTCTATGATATGCTCACCGGCATCTACACCGTGTCGGAACGGGATGTCGCGGCATTCAAGCGATTCGGCTTGCGACAGGTGAAGCTGGAAGCGATCGGCGAGACGCGGTATGACCAAGTGTGGCAACGGAGTGAAGAGGCAAAGAAGAAGAATCTGATCGCCGCAAGCGTGCTGAAGAAGCGGAAGGTATTCGTCGTCGGCAGCAGTTGGCCGGAGGACGAAGAGGTCCTGCTTCCCACATTCCGCAAGCTTCTCAAGTACGATTCGAATGCGCTGATGATCCTCGTTCCGCATGAGCCGACGATCGAGGCACTCGAGGCGATCGAAACCGCACTCGCCAACAAACCGCGTTCGATTCGATTCTCGAACATGAACGACTACAACAACGAACCGGTCATCATTGTCGACAGCGTTGGAATTCTGACAGCGCTCTATCAATATGCGGACGTCGCGTACGTCGGCGGGAGCTTCCGGCAGGGAATCCACAATGTGCTCGAACCCGCGGTGTACGGGATCCCCGTTCTCTACGGACCGAAACATGAGAATTCGCAGGAGGCGCTCGAACTCGCCCGGCGAGGAGGCGGCATCGTCGTTCAAGACCAACAGGACTGCTACCGGGCACTGCGAACCCTGCTCAGCGACGAGCACGAACGAAGCCACGCAGGAACCGTGGCGCTGAAACTGGTGAAGGAAAACATCGGCGCAACAGAGCGACTGCTGGAACGGATCAAGCCCGCAATCGAATCCTGATCTTACGAATCTTACATTTGCCATCTCACATTTACCATCTCCCGTCTTAATCTTGCTATGAAAGCTCTCTACTTCGATACCATCGGCGGTCTGAGCGGTGACATGGCGCTCGGCGCACTCGTGAGCGCGGGCGTTTCATTCGACGACCTTGTCCGCGAACTGCAGAAACTCAACGTCCCCGGATTTGAACTCGCTGCACGGCATATCGAACGCAGCGGGATCGTCTCGACGAAGATCGACGTCCACATCACGCTTCAACCGCAGTATCACCGTCACTTGAAGGACATTGAAGCGCTGGTCGATGCAAGCGGACTGAGCGCATCGGTGAAGGAGCGGTCGAAGAAGATCTTTCGCGAGGTGGCAGTTGCGGAGGCAAAGGTCCACAATACGACGATCGAGAAGGTGCACTTCCATGAAGTGGGGGCGTTGGATTCACTCGTCGACATCGTCGGAGTTTCCATTTGTCTGGAGATGCTCGGTATTGAAGCGGTCTATTCCTCTCCCATGAAGGTCGGACGTTCCGGTCTCGTGAATTCTCAGCATGGAAAACTGCCGGTCCCAACGCCGGCGACACTGGAGATCCTGAAAGGATATCCGATCGTCCTGACGGAGATCCCGTACGAGTTGACCACGCCCACGGGTGCAGCGATCGTGAAGGCGCTGTCGCAAGGCGTGTTGACAACGGAGGCATTGAGGATCGAGCGAATCGGCTACGGCGCCGGTTCGCGGGAGATCGAGCAACTGCCCAATTTGCTCCGCGTCATGATCGGCGAGCTCGAGCCCGGCTATCAGACGGACGAGGTCGTCAGCATCGAAACGAACATCGACGACATGAATCCCGAGATGTATCCGTTCGTCGTCGAGCGGCTTCTGGCGGCCGGAGCGCACGACGCCTACTTCGTGCCGGTGCAGATGAAGAAGGGCCGGCCGGGCGTTCTGTTGTCGACGCTCGTGGAACGAACGAAGATGGAACCCGTTCTCTCCATTCTCTTTCGTGAAACCACGACGCTCGGCGTGCGCATTCAGCATATCGAGCGAAGAACGTTGCGGCGTGAACATCGCCAGATTCAAACGTCGCTGGGGCTTGTCAATGTCAAGGTCGTGATGCGAGACGGGAAGGAAGAAGCGAGTCCCGAGGATGAGGACCTGACACGCATTGCCATTGAACGAGGCATGCCGCTGATCGAGGTGATGAGGGTGATAGAAGGAGAAGTGGGGAGAAACGATAGATAATTTGTGATTGCGGATTGTTGATTACGGATTGTTGATTTGAGGAGTCGTGGTTCTACGCCTTGCCGATATTGCGCTTCCTGTTCCTGTCGATCGCGTTTTCACGTATCTCGTTCCCCCCGAACTGGCTGAGTCCGTTGCCATTGGCAAGCGGGTGCTCGTTCCCTTTGGACGTCAGCACCTGACCGGTGTGGTTGTCGCGCTCCCCGCGAGTTCCGATGTGAAAGGCCTGAAGCCGATCCGCGATGTGGTTGATGGCGCACCGAGCTTCAGCGACGAATTGCTGCAGTTGACGAAGTGGATCGGGGAGTACTACTTCGCGCCCTGGGGAGAAGTGTTGCGCGCGGCGACGCCGCAGGGCCTTTCGTTGGAAGGAAAGCGGATGGTCACCGTCAATCCCGAGACCATCGAGCAAGCGCTTGCCGCCACGGCGAAACGAGCACCGAAGCAGCATGCAGCGCTGAACGTGCTTCGAGCATCGGGGTCGCTCAGCCTGTCACAGCTTGAAGAACGATGCCGAACAAAAGGCATTCACGCGGTGGTCCTTGCACTTGAACGGCAAGGGTGGGTTCGCGTGGCGGAGGAGATCGAGCGGGCGAAGGCGAAGCCACGGCAGGAGCGGGGGGTCGAAACAACGGAGGCCGGGGTTCTCGCTCTGAAGAACAATGCAGAGTCCATGCAGGAGCGTCAACGGTCGCTCCTATCGGTCATTGCCGCGTCGAACGAGACGCTGTTCGTCAAGCCCTTGCTGCGCGATTCCGGCTACAGCCTCTCCACCTTGAGCACGCTTGCGAAGAAAGGATTCGTCCGCTTCGTACAGCGGGAAGTACTTCGAATCTCTCCGTACGACATCATCGAGCCTCCACCGG
>JBFYQI010000548.1:0-3497 GCA_041302875.1 Ignavibacteria bacterium | reverse complement strand
ACACCGAAAGATCTGTTCGCGAGGATCGAGCAGCTCGAATTCCTGGGTGTCATAACCGCTGGGGCGGGATTGATCGGTTCCGGAAGGCCGGTCATCTGCAACGGTGCCAACATGGCTTTCCGGCGGACCGCATTCGACGTCGCTGGCGGATATGGCCCCCCCGAGAGCGCGAATGATGACGAAGGACTGATGAATCGCATCGTATTGAGCGGGGCAGGACGCGTTGCGTTCGCCGTTGGGGCTGGAGCGCTTGTCCAAACCTCCTCCAACAATTCACTCTGGAGCTTTCTCCTCCAGCGTGCTCGGTGGGCAGGGAAACGTGGACGATATCAGGATAGATCGATTCTCGTTATGCTCTTTGCTGTCTATTGCTTCTTTCTTGCGCTTTTCACCTCATTTGTGGCATCTTTCTGGCTGCCATTGATGCTTCTTCCAGTCGCACTCGTCATCGCCGGCAAGGCTGTCATCGAATTCATGCTTCTGAAGGTGTCCTCTCGAATGTTTGGCACGACGATCATGCTGCCTTCCTTCCTGATTGCAGAGCTTTTTCACGTTCCGTATATTGTCTTCACTGCGGCTGTGGGTCAGTTCGTCCCCTCCAGATGGAAAGGAGCCCGTTGATGTTCGCCCGCTGTTCTGCTCTTCCTTGGAAATTCCTCCATCCGAGCGTGATCAGTCGGGGCTCAGGAGCAGCCATCCATCTGACGTTCGATGACGGACCGCATCCAGTTGGAACGCCTAAGTTATTGAATCTCTTAGCGATTGCGAATGCGCGCTCAACGTTTTTCGTGACCGGCGCGAAAGCATCGAAGTATCCCGAACTCCTGAAGCGCATCGTAGCTGAGGGGCACACGATCGGAAGTCACGGGCAAACGCATCGTTCTCTGTTATTTCATCGTCGTGATCATATCAGGCGAGAGATCATTTCAGCAGATGATTCGATTCAGTCTGTGATTGGGGAGGCACCAGGACTGCTACGTCCCCCTTTTGGCCACATAGGACCGAACTTGATCCGTGTAGCCAGCGAGCTTGGAAAACGGATCGTTCTTTGGTCGTATGATCTTCGTGACTTTCGTGCACACGGACGAGATAGGCGGTTCATCAAAGCAGTAGATTTCATTTCAGATGGAGAGATATTACTCCTTCATGACAATGAAGTTACTGCCTTGCACTTCGAATCATACCTTCCAAGATTCTTGGAGGCTCTGGATCGCCGAGATTCTCACTTTACCACACTCCATTCATGACATTCGAGACTTTCGTCCTTCTCGTTCTGGCAGCGTATGCTGTCCAGGCTGTATTGCTGTTGTACGGGCTCCACAAAGGGCTGGATAGCAATGGCGTCGCTCGGCCAACCGTTTCAATTATCATAGCAGCACGGAATGAGCAGGAGAACATCCGAGAATCGGTGGAAAGCGCGCTTCAGCAGACGTATCCGAAGGAGCTCTTTGAGGTCATTGTGGTGGATGATGAGTCATCAGACCAGACGGGAGTGATTCTCGAAGAAATGAGGGTGCATCATACGAACCTGAAAGTGGTCAAGGCGCTACCCAACAGAGACCTCCGGGGAAAGCCCAACGCATTGGCCCAAGGTATCGATGTCGCATCTGGGGAGGTTGTGATGATCACGGATGCGGATTGTGTGGTGCCGAAGACATGGGTAGAATCAACGGCCAGGCGCTTCACGGAAGGCGTCGGATTGATCGGTGGAATCACCCTTCAGCGTGCGACTGATCCATTCACCGGCATGCAATCCCTGGATTGGGCGTATCTTCTCGGTATGGCCTCCGCCACCGCATCCCTTCATTATCCCCTCGGAAGCATTGGAAATAACCTCTCGTTTCGCAAAGCAGCATATGAAGATATCGGCGGCTATCGCAAGCTTCGGTTCAGTGTAACTGAGGACTACACACTGGTTCAAGGGATCATTCGTACGGGTCGGTGGAAGTATTTATACCCGGTCGATCCGACAATGGTCGTCGAGAGCAAGCCCTGTCCTGATTGGCAAACCCTTATCCGGCAGAAACAGCGCTGGGGAAAAGGAGGGCTTGACATGAAGTTGGGAGGATTCGGAGTGATGGTCGTGGGATTCCTGATGCATACGTCTCCGTTCATCCTCCTCTATTGGGGAGACATCATTGTGGTTTCGGCAATCCTCATGACGAAGGTCATCCTCGATTACACCTTCCTCTATCAGGTTCTAAAACGATTGCAACGAACTGCAGAACTCCGCTATTTCTATTGGTTTGAGTTGTACTTCCTCATCTACGTTGTCTATCTTCCCTTCCTCGTTTTCTTCGGAGGGAAGGTGCGGTGGAAGGACAGGGCGTTCTAGTGCTCCCCTTCCCGCCACTGCCGCCACTGGGTCCGCTGTACGCAGAAACCCATTACCGCTTTCGATTCTTCCCGAGCTGGTTGAAGAAGAACGAACCTGAGGTCATTGCCGATGCCCCCCACCGCATCGAACCGGGGAAGGATTTGCCCGTGCTTCTTCTTGTGAAGGACGCCGATCGATACCCCGTCAAGATCTCGAACCTCTCTATTACCGTAGCACAGGATGGCAACACTCTGTCCGAGTTGAGCGTCGCTGAGTCGTTCACTCCCAAGGATCGCTATTGGTGGAACGTCTGGAATATTCCTTTGCAGAATGTTAAAGGTTTCCTGGAACTCCAGGTCAGATTCGCTCTTACAGCAAATAACAGAACTATATTCTATCAATCGGACAATCATAGAACATCCTCAAGGCGTCCACTCCGAGTGTTCGCAGCTCCAGAGGCTCTCCCCCTCTTTCCTGGCTGGTTCGCTGGAGAGGGGCATTCGCATTCGGATCGAACCGATGACCAGGTGGAATTCGGCGTCCCTCCTGAACCTGCCATGGCTCTGTCGCTGCCGATGGGACTCTCGTTCGTTGCCATAACCGACCATTCGTACGATTTGGATGATCATCCGCACGATTACCTTCAGAACCATGCCGATATTCCAAAATGGCATGCGTTGCAGGAGGATCTTCACCGTCTCAACAGGCTTGGACTGGGGTTTGTGTTTCTGCGAGGAGAGGAGGTTTCTTGCCGGACTGCTAACGGCGCGAATGTCCACTTGCTCATGCTGGGGAATTCCGAATATATTCCCGGCTCTGGAGACAGCGCCGAACGGTGGCTTCAGACTCGGAGTGAATTCTCCATCGGAGAGGTTCTGAGTCGAAAAGACGAAGGAGCAGTGGCAATCGCCGCGCATGCCCGAGAGCCCGTATCTTGGCTTCAGAAAGCGCTTCTCGGGCGAGGGATATGGGAGCGCGAAGACCTGCAGAACTCCGGGCTTGATGGCATGCAGTTCGCCAATGGCAAGAGCGATCCTTCTTTCGATGAAGGAAGAAGCATGTGGATCTCTCTTTTGCTTACGGGTAAGCGCCTCGTCTTGCTCGGGGGCGACGATGCTCATGGCAATTTCAATCGGTTCCGTCAGATCGGCATCCCCTTTTTCTCCATTCGGGAGCATGG
>JBFYQI010000538.1:0-3693 GCA_041302875.1 Ignavibacteria bacterium | reverse complement strand
TAGCAGGTCGCCCGCTGGAATCGCGCACGCGAAACAAATTCGCTCGTCGGCATCGTACGCAAGAGGATCTCGTACTCGAATGCCGCAAGGATGAACTCCTCGCGCGCCATCCGGCTCTCGGCCATGTAGAACTGCGCATCGTCGGCAAACGCGGTCGCCTGATATTGCAGCGTCACGACCTTGAATTCCTCGATCGCCTGCAAATAGTCTTCGTCGTTGAAGAGTTCCATGCCGAGCGCGAATCGCTCCGCCGCCGGCATCTGGCGCTCCGCCTCTTCCGACGTGCAGCCCGTTATCGGGGCAAACAGCAGAAGGCTGAAGACGAGAATGCTAACGCCGATCGTCTGTGAGGTCGGCCAGGAAACATGATTCTGATTCATTGATGGTCACCGGTACTGTTGAAAGCCGTCGGATGCGCTCGCCGATGCGCCGCACATCCTCGGGTGTGGTTATGAAATAGGGTTGATAGCCGGCACGAACCGGAAACAGCCTGACAGAGTCCAGCCGGATGGAATCCCGTCGCGACCAGATAAATTCCGCGCCGAGCCCGACCTGCGTCCATTCGCGTTGCGGCTGATAGAACACCAAGTTCCCCAGCGAGAAGACAATGGGACGACCACGATGTAATTCGACCCCCTGGAAATAATGGGGATGATGGCCGATCACGACATCCGCGCCCGCTTCGATCAGGAACCGCATGTGCGCGCGTGCCTGCCACGTCGGGGCATCGACGTATTCCGCTCCGCCGTGATAGTTGGCAACAACGACGTCGGCATGCTCCCGTGCGTTCCGCACCTCCCGCGCAACGCGCGCTGAGTCATACCCGGAAATGCGTCCGCTCCAGCCACTTCGGAAATTCATCGACGCCGTGTAGGCCACCACCGCGATGCGAATCCCGTTCCGCTCAAGGCATCCTGGGGGCATACCCTCTTCGGGTTCGATCACCGATCCCACGGGCATGATCCCCACGGCCGCAAGGAAGCGGATATTCTCCGCGACGCCCGTTACGCCGTAGTCGAAGGCATGGTTGTTCGCCGTGACGGCGACGTCGACGCCGGCATCCTTCAGTTCCCACACCGCGACGGGAGGCGCGCAGAAAATGTAGTTCGATCGCGGATGCTCGGTTTCGCCATTCTGATCGCTGATGAGGCTTTCGAGATTCACCATGGCGACATCCGCCGAACGGGTCATCTCCTTCAGACGTTCGAATGGGAATGCCGGTTCCTCCCGCAAGAGCCGTTTGCCGAGTGTCCGACCCAGATTGACATCGCCGAACGCCACAAGGCGGAGCTGCGCATCGTGTTCCTGCCCGACCGCCGCAATGAAGAGAATCGCAAGCAGCAATCCAGCGAAGCCTGCAGCGCGGATCGTCAACTTCTCACCGTAAAGAGCAGATACACCATCAGCACCACGCTGCCAACGACCACTATTGGCGTCACAAGCGTGTCGAAGAATCCATCCGACGGTTGATCGTCATCGATCCTGCCGGGTCGCACCACGTCGACCGTATCGACTGCGGAGCGCTCGAACGGACCGCTGGTGATCACTTCACCGCTCTGCCGTTTCCAGCGGCACTCCAATACGGACCGAACCGTGCGCAGGAATCTGCCGTTGCCCAACTCTGTTGCTGCGACGCTGTGGTCAAGGATGGAAGCATCGAGATGAGCATCTCCCTGCGCGGATTCGCCGACGACGGGGACGAATCCCGACGCGCGCATCCGTTCGGCAAAGGCGTTCTCGACGATCTGTATGGCGCCGCGGCCTGAAACACCCAGCACCACGCGCGAAGCCGGCGCGAGCGGAGCTGTCTGAAGACACTGCGCCGCGATCTCTCCGGCATGCTCACGCAAGCGCTCTTCGACCGACGGGGACGATTGGCCGTACAGCACGTACACCGGCAGCAGGAGCAGGAATGCGGATAGATATCGGTTGAGGCGCTGCTCAGGAATTTCCATTTGAATGTTAAATGTAGCGAAAAAACGGAGGAGATTCAAAAGAAGGGGCTTGTGTCCGTGATCGCGGGGGTTTTTTAGGGCCGCCGCAAGCGACGCTCGAGCGCGCGAAAAACAAGCTCCGGACGTTCATCGAGGAAATGGCGGGAAAACCGGCGCGCGCGAAGGACTTCGTTGGATTGGAGATGCGCGGTGATCAGGTCATCTTTCATCAGGGCCGCAGTCGCGAGCGGTTCCCCTTCCGGAGAGGTGACGACCGATCCCCCCCAGAAATTCACGCCATCCTCGAATCCGACACGGTTACAGAACAGCGTGTAGACGTTCAACAGCCGCGCGTATGTCCGCTGATGCTCATGATTCACGACTTGGTTGTCGAGATCCGGACTGCTTCCCGATAACCGGGTGGGACTCGCCGTCAGACAGAACAGAGCTTCTGCGCCATCCAGCGCGAGCAGATATGGAAGCGCGACGTGCCACACGTCCTCGCAGATCAGAATGCCGAAGCGGCCATGTTTGGAATCAAATGCGCGGATCTCCGTCCCGGGACTGAAATACCGCCCCTCTTCGAACATCCCGTAGGTCGGCAGGTAGACCTTCCTATGTGTATGCGCGACGCGGCCATCTTCGAACAGCACGCCCGAGTTGAAGACCCCGTGTCCCGGTCCGCTTTCAACCAGGCCGGCAACGATCGAGATCTTCTTGCTGAGTTCGCGCAGCGGTGCAACGAGGTCGGAGGTCGAGGGTTCGATCGCGAGTTCCCACGCCAGATCGCGTAAGGTGTAACCGGTAAGACTCAACTCCGGGAAGATAACAAGTGAAGCGCCGAGGGATGCCGCACGCTCTGCGATGGCGAGATGATGCTCGACGTTCCCGCGCAAATCGCCGACGCGGCTATCCGTTTGGGCAAGGGCGACGACCACGTCCATGCGGAGGCTCAGCGAATGGAAACGTCGTTGGAGAGTTCGTTCGTGTCGTTGGGAACGGGGGGAACATGCTGGGCGAGAACCTCGCCGACGGCGCGCACACATTCAACAAGCCCGTTCTGGAAGCTCCCGGCCGCGAACAGCGCCGACATGCGGTTGGCGATCTCCTGCCACACTTGAGGCACCACGAGTTGATTTATCCCATCGTCCGCATGGATGCGGAATTGTCGCTCGGCGAGGAGGATGTAAACAAGAACACCCGTCCGGCCGATCGTTTTCTCCATCCCCAGCATGCGAAATTCTCGTGCCGCAAGTTCTTCCAACTGGAGGGAACGCTCACTCCAGGCGCGCTTCTCCCGAACGCTTACCCGGATCTCCCCCGCGGTCTTCTTCTCCGCGTCCGCGATGGCGTGTTTGACGGCTTCGAGAGCTTCTGGGGAAAGGAACTTCTTTGTGCGATTGGGCATAGGCGCGACTCAGGAAAGATCGATCATCCGGATGTCTTTGATGTACTGAACGGTTTTGTCGTCCTTCAGATTCTTCAGCTTGTCCAGCTTCGAATCCATCCGGTTGACGTTGTCCCTGATGATGGTAAGGAACTTCCCGTACTTTTCCGCATTCGGGTGCGCGATGAGAGAATCAACAACGCGCTTCATCTCCGCCAGCGGTTCCGTGATCTGCTTCGAAATGTCGACGACGATCTCCTGCATCGCTTCCAGCCGGCGCTTCTTCACTTCCAGCATCGCATACTCATTCCGGAGCCGCTGCTTTTCGACGATGCTGAGGATCGCTTGCGGAAAGACGTGCGTGGGAATGTC
>JBFYQI010000503.1:0-5780 GCA_041302875.1 Ignavibacteria bacterium | reverse complement strand
ACATGGATAACGCCTGGATGCCGGTGCAGGAACCGGGCGATCGCTATCGCATTCTCGCAGTGTCGTTCCATGCGGACTGGGAGCGTCTTGATCCCCCGCAGACAAAGCCATGCGTCGAACGGTCCCATGATCGCGCCAATAGACTTCTGAAGAAATCTCAACCGCTCGATCAGCCGCGGGTCGTTGAGCACGATGATGCCCCCGATCATGTCGCTATGCCCGTTCAGGTACTTCGTGGCACTGTGAACACAGATGTCGATGCCGAACTGCAAAGGAGATTGGAGGTGGGGGCTCGCGAATGTATTGTCCACCACGGTTGTGAGTCTATGGGCACGGCCGATCTTTGCGATCCCAGCCAAGTCCGTGATCTCCATCGTGGGATTCGTCGGGGTCTCCACATAGAGCATCCGTGTATTCGGACGGATCGCTCGCCGGACCGATGCCAGGTCGGTCGTATTGATGAACTCGAACTCGAGGCCGAAGTCCTCCAGCACCAATTTGCCGAGACGATAGACTCCTCCGTAGATGTTCTTCGAGAGCAGGATGTGGTCCCCCGGCTTCAGGAGCATGAAGACAGCGCTAATGGCAGCCATGCCAGAGGCGAAGGCGAGTCCTTCACGGCCCCCTTCGAGTGCGGCAACGTTCGCCTCCAGTACGCTCCGAGTAGGATTGGAAACCCTTGAATACTCGAATCCCTTGTTGATGCCCAGTTCCTGCTGAACATAGGTTGATGTGAGATGAACCGGTGTCATGATCGAGCCGGTGGAAGGATCCGGATCGATGCCGGCGTGGATACACTTTGTTGAAAATCTCATAGGATTAGCAAGAATCAGTCCCAGAAGTGAAAAAACACTCCCGGCTTCTTAAGATGCCGGGAGTCTCAATTCCCCAAATCTATCAAAAATTGGGATTCGGCAAAATGTTATTCCTTGACTCTCATGCAATAAAATTGTATCTTTTGCGTCATATTTTATCGATTTTGC
Source organism: Ignavibacteria bacterium (assembly GCA_041302875.1). GTDB lineage: Bacteria > Bacteroidota > Ignavibacteria > UBA10030 > UBA10030 > JAKAJH01. The sequence goes on along the minus strand of JBFYQI010000503.1, from coordinate 4,797 downwards.
CCACTTTTTGTCAAAAACCAGAGGATTTCTGCTCCTTTTATGGCGACTACAGGCGATTTCAGAGTTGGGATGGTCATTCGCTTCAATGGCGAGTTGCATCGAATTGAGGAATACATTCACCGCACTCCGGGAAACCTCCGCGCATTTGTCCAGGCGAAACGTCGGAACCTGAAGAAGGGCCGGGTGACCGAGACCCGGTTCCGTTCGGGCGAGGAGGTCGAGGAAGTACGCATGGAACAGCGGGAATTCCAGTACCTGTTCCATGACGGCTCGAGTTTCCAATTCATGGACAATCAGTCTTACGAGCAAATCCCGGTCGATGAAAAGATCCTGGGGGAGGGGGCGGAATACCTGAGAGAAGGCGTGACCGTCATCCTGAACATCGTCGGGAGTGATGTCGTGGGAGCGGAGCTTCCGATGAACGTCGAACTGAAGATCGTGGAAACGGTTCCCGGAGTGAAGGGGGATACGGCAACAGGAGCCCAGAAGCCCGCGAAGGTGGAAACGGGGGCGAGCGTGAATGTACCCCTGTTCATCAACGAGGGGGACACGATTCGGGTGGATACCAGAACCGGGAAATATCTCGAGCGGGTGAATGGCTGAGGACATGAGCAGCGACCAATCCACGGGTACCCCCACGTCTCACAAAGGATCTCGGATGGATCTTTCATACGTTAAGAAGGTCATCAAGCTCGTCGAGAACAGCAATGTCGATGAGGTTGAGATCGAGGAAGAGGGGAAGCGACTGCGCGTGGCCCGCAATCGGACGATGGCTGGTCCGGCGCCGATCCAATATGCTCCCGTTGCTGCGCCGGCACCGCAATCGGCTCCATCCGCCGCCCCGGCCCCCTCTGCACAGAAAAGTTCTCCGCAATATCACGAGGTCCGCTCGCCGATCGTCGGCACGTTCTATCGTGCTCCATCTCCAGACGCCGAGCCATACATCGAGGTCGGACAGACGGTCAAGATCGGTCAAGTGCTTTGCATTGTCGAAGCGATGAAGCTCATGAATGAGATCGAGTCGGATGCGAACGGCACCGTCGTCAAGATCCTGGTCGAGAACGGCAAGCCGGTCGAATACAATCAGGTCCTCTTCTGGGTCGAGAAGAGCTAATCATCGCCCGACTCCCCTCCATCGAAAAAGGCACTTCCTTGTTCAAGAAGATCCTCATCGCCAACCGTGGCGAGATCGCTCTGCGGGTCATCCGGGCTGCACGCGAACTCGGCGTTCGTACGGTTGCCGTGTATTCCGAGGCCGACCGCGATTCTCTGCACGTCAAGTTTGCCGATGAAGCAGTCTGTATCGGCCCGCCCGCAAGCAAAGAGAGCTATCTGAATATCCCGCGAATCATCGCGGCGGCGGAAGTCACGAATGCCGATGCGATCCATCCGGGGTATGGATTCCTCGCGGAGAATGCGAACTTCGCTGACATTTGCGGAAGCTCGGGCATCACATTCATCGGGCCGCATCCGGATGCCATCAACGCGATGGGAGACAAGGCGCTCGCGAAGGATACCATGCGGAAGGCGGGCGTCCCCGTTGTCCCCGGCAGCGATGGGATCATCTCGAATCTTACGGATGCGATGCGCATCGCGGGCGAGATCGGGTATCCGGTCATCATCAAAGCGACTGCGGGCGGCGGTGGCCGCGGCATGCGCATCGTGCGTTCGGGGGACGAGTTGGAGAATGCATTCCGCACGGCAAGCCATGAGGCGGAATCTGCATTCGGGAACGCGGCAGTCTACATCGAGAAGTACATCGAGGAACCGCGTCACGTCGAGATCCAGGTGATGGGTGATCGTTTCGGCACCATCATCCACTACGGCGAACGCGACTGCAGCATCCAACGCCGTCATCAGAAACTCGTGGAAGAGGCTCCGTCGCCGGCATTGACGCCGGAACTCCGTGCCGCAATGGGCGCGGCTGCGGTCAAAGGGGCAAAGAGCGTCGATTATGTCGGCGCCGGAACCATCGAGTTCCTGCTTGACAAGAACAAGAACTTCTATTTCATGGAAATGAATACGCGGATCCAGGTCGAGCATCCCGTGACCGAGGAGGTCTATTCGGTCGACCTCCTGAAGACACAGATCCGCATGGCGGCGGGAGAGAAGCTCCGCAAGACCGCACCAAAACCGGAATGGCACGCCATCGAATGCCGCATCAACGCGGAGGATCCATATCAGGGATTCCGCCCATCGCCGGGACGGATCACTAGTCTCCATTTCCCCGGAGGATTCGGCGTTCGCGTCGACACCCATGCGTACCAGGATTATCTGATCCCGCCGTACTATGACTCCCTTGTGGCCAAGCTGATCGTCAAAGGCCGGACTCGCGACGAAGCGGTGGAAAAGATGTACCACGCGCTCGATGAGTTCATCATCGAGGGGATCAAGACGACGATCCCGTTCCACAAGAAGCTCATGCGGAACGATCGCTTCCGAAGCGGGAACTTCGACACCAAGTTCATCGAGTCGTTCTCGATGGACCAGGAATCGTAATCGATATCTCCTCCATCACCACATTCTTACGAGGCACCCATGAACTTCCCCGAAAACCTGAAATACACGAAAGACCACGAGTGGATCCGAGTCGAGGGCGGTTTTGGCTGGGTGGGGATCACGGAATTCGCGCAAGGCGAGTTGGGCGACATCGTGTTTGTCGAACTTCCCGCCGTGGGCACGAAGGTGGAACAAGGCAAGACGTTCGGGACCATCGAAGCGGTGAAGGCCGTCTCCGAACTCTACGCGCCGATCACTGGCGAGATCGTGGAGGTCAACAAGGCGGTCCAGGATCAACCCGAATCCGTGAATAAAGACCCTTACAACAATGGCTGGATGGTGAAGATCGCCATCGCCAAACCGGCTGAGGTCAGCGCGCTTCTTGACGCGCCGGCCTACAAATCACTGATCGGCAAATAACGCCAATCCCCCCGGCGGTCATGGACGGACAAACCCTGGTCGCCCTCACCGCATCTGCGGTGATCGTTTCCCTCGCCGTTGCCGTTGTCTGGTGGCGGCGCTCAGGAGCACGTGCCCTGTCATCGGCATCCTACCACAAGTCGCCGGTCCCCACAGTCATCCTTGAAACGCAAAGAGTCACCGCGCGCAATGCTGCAGCGGTGCGGCTCTTTGGCGACAGCGACATCGCGCTCAGCCGCTTGATCATTCCCTCACGTGCGTCGGGTTCCATACCCGCTGCTGCAGTCATCGAGGAAGCGATTCGCAACGGGCAGGAATGGACCGGACCGCTCATCGATCCGCACATGGAACCGGCCCGCCTGTTCGAAGGACATCTGATCCCGCTCCGTGCTGGTCGCTCTGCGTTGCCGCACCTCCTCATCGCCGCATCCGACGGGGCGGCCCTTCGGACAGCATCGCTTCCAATGGACGGAGCGTTAGCGCTTCTGGCGGGCTCAACGGACAGCATCGTTGTCCTGCATGGCGACCGCGTGCTGTATGCAAATGCGACCGCAGCACAGCTGTTCGGCTATGACCGTCCGGAGGAGCTCGCATCGGTCGATTTTCTCGCGTCGATGGTCTCCTCAAGCAGGCCGGTGTTCGGCGGAGGCGTGCTCGAACGAGAACCGGGAACGGTCGTTCTCTCCCATGCCGACATCCGCGGCTATACGCGCACCGGGCGGTTGCTTGATCTCGACGTCAATGCGCGGATCATCACGTGGAATGGCGTGAAGGCGCTTGAAGTGTTTCTCCGTGACGTGACCGAGCGAAAATCGTTGGAACGGGAGCAAGCATTATGGCGGTGGGAACAGGAGGCGCTGAGCGAGATCGACCGAAAGATCGTCGGCGTTGCCGATGCCGATACCGTCTTCGCCTCCATCCTCCAGCATGCGGTCAGCCTGGTGCATGGCGATTGGGCAGGATTGCTGACGCTCGATGAAGATCATTCGCGCGCTGTCTGGCGGATGATGCACGGAGCCGTGGCGGTGGCCGAAAGCGAGATCGTGATGGATGAGGCGTTTCGCGGGATCATCATCCGGCAAGATCAGATGGCCGTTGAGCCGGGAGCCGAACAGATCACGCCTCTCCTCAAGGGTCTGCATGTGCGCGAACAGCTCCGCACCTCGGTCTGGTCGCCGCTGAGCATCGGCACAGAACTGATCGGATCCCTGGCGGTCGGATTTCGCTCCAGGCGCGAACCCGGTCAACGAGAGCTCCGTTTGCTGGTCTCCTTGGCGGAGAAGAGCGCCATCGCCCTGATGAACATCCGGCAATACGAACGGGTGGTTGCCCGCGAGCAGGAGCTCGAGCGGCTCTCCATTTCGCGCGTCGAGGCGCAGGAAGAGGAGCGCCGCCGGATCGCCAAGGAGATCCACGATGGCATCGGCCAGATGCTGACGGCCATCAAGTTCAACCTCGAGATCCTTGAGGATTCCGTGGCGTCGATCGGCGACGCGCGCGAACGGATCAATGAAATGAAGAACCTGCTCGATGGACTCATGCGTGAGGCCCGCCAAATGTCCTACACGCTGATGCCGAGCGTGCTGGACGATTTCGGTTTGGCCCCTGCGCTTCAAATGTTCTGCGAGCAGTTCCGGAAGAAACATGCCATCGTCACGACGTTCCAGAATCATGGTCTGACGAGTCGCCTGAACCGGCTCCTCGAAGTCTCTCTCTACCGCATTGTTCAGGAAGCGCTCACAAACGTCCTTCGTCATGCGGCGGCCGACACGGTAACGGTGCAGATCATCAAACGGGCCGACCGCATTCGCCTCATCATCGAGGACAATGGGAAGGGAATGCCCTCATCCTCATCGGTGGGCCACGGTCTCGGATTCG
>JBFYQI010000464.1:0-2848 GCA_041302875.1 Ignavibacteria bacterium | reverse complement strand
TCAGGTCTTCACCGACGAATTGCTCTTTCCCGTCATCATCGCGTTTATACACGCGGACCTTTCCTTTGGGGAGCGGGATGCCCAACCCGGCGCGTTGTTCGTTCTTGAACGTTACGAAGACGCCGACCTTGGTGTTCGATTGTTGTCCGAAGCTCCCCTGATTCCGGTAGGAAGGATTGTTCCGCCAGTAGCGCCATTGGTCGCCGATGCCGTCGTAAAGGAATACCTTTTTCGCGTCTACACTCGACGCCGAGGTCAATTCGATCTGTTTGGTCTCGTTGTTCGCGAGATCGGTCTTCCGTTGCAAGGTGTAGATCTTGTATTCAAAGAGTTCTTTCTGCTCGAATTGCGGCGCCATCGCGTCGGCTTCCATCGCGCGCATTGCTTTTGCCATCCCCACCGTCGCCCCCGCATCCTGTACACGATTCACGTCGCCGGCGACGAGCTTCAATCCCGCATCGCGAAACGTCGTGCCGGAATTGTTCTTCAGCGTGACCCAGCCGGTGAGATCGAGCTTTGTATCCTTGGCGTCAAGCAGTACGACGTAGTCGCAGTTCCAGGTGAGCTGATTCGCAATGTAGCTGATCTCCGCGCGGTGGGTTCCCGCACGAAGGGACTGAACGAGCCATTGCAGTTGCGGCTTCAGAACCAGACCCTCCGGAAGCGCCGGAAGAATGAGCCGTCCGGCCGGTGAGATCTCGATCTTTCCGTTGATCTCGGCGATCATCTGCCCGCCGAACGTGTAGGCCGCTCCGCCGCCGTAGGGCGTATAGTTCGGCTGCGGCTGCCAACCGCTGGCCAGCAATTTGCCGCGAACGGTGTATTCCTTCTTCCCTTCCACATCGGTACGGATGAACTCCACTTCCTTGCCGATGTACTTCTCCAGCAGTTTCGCGTGATGGAGCAGGTCGTATTGATAGTTCTGCTCCAGGACCTTCACCGCGGCGGGATCGGTCTTGCTCGCAAAATGGAGCGACGTCCCATCGATCGTTGCGGGAATGTCGGGGACGGTGACGCGATTGAGCCCCTTCGTAAAATCGATAGTGCGCTCCTCCCGCACGAGCGCCATGTTCATGTTATAGACGGTGAGATCGACCGAGAGCCGCTCACTCGCTTGCTGCTGTGCAAACGCGGCGACTGAACTCGTGAGAAGCAGAACAGCGACGATGTTCCTCATGGAATCCTCCTCTGGTTGATGGCTGCGAACATCAGAGATCTATGCAGCGATCAGAGCCAAGGTAAATGCACGATCGACTCACTTCTGGGCGCCCGGTCCCTTCAGAATGCGGCCGGGGAGATTGCCGGTGAACGCCCCGTTCTCCCACACCGGCTGGCCGTTGACCATCACAACATCCATTCCCTCCGAATATTGATGAGGGTTCTCAAATGTCGCCTTGTCAACCACCTTCGCCGGATCGAACAGTACGAGGTCCGCATAGAACCCGGGTTTCACCAATCCCCGCGAGCCGAGACCGAACCGCTGTGCCGCGAGAGAGGTCATTTTACGGATCGCATCTTCGAGCGACAGGACATTGTCCTGGCGAACATACTTCGCGAGGATGCGCGCGAAGCTTCCATACGCGCGGGGATGCGGCTTGCTGGTGCTGAACGGGCCGTCGATGGCGATGCCGCGGGCGTCTGTGTTGAAGCCGGTCCATGGCTGCGCGATCGCCATGCGCACATCCTGCTCGTTCATCGCAAAGTAGATCGCACCCGTCCGCGCGGAGTCTGCGATCAGCAGGTCGAGCAGCGCATCAACGGGGGGCTTCTTCCACCCGTTCGCGATCGCGCTCAGCATGAGTCCTTCGAGATTCTTCAACTCGGGATTGCCGATCGAAGCGATCATGATTCCCTCGGGACCGGTTCCGCGATAGAAGTTGACCGCGCCTTTTGTCGTTCCCTCGAGTTCTCCTTTGATGCGGATGCGGACGGAGGGATCTTTGATCCGCTCGAGGAATTTCTCCGTCCCGCCATCATGCACCCAGGCGGGAACCGCTGCGCTCAGGCTCGTGCCGCTCGCCGTGTACGGATACACATCCGCCGTGACGTCCAATCCTTCGGAACGAAATCGGCTGATGAGCCGCGTCACCTCGCTCATGCGTCCCCAGTTCTGCTTGCCGGCAACTTTCAGATGCCAAATGTGCGCCGGGATGCGTGCGCCGCGTGCAACGTCGCTTGCTTCATACAGTGCTTCGATGATGTGGTCGCGTTCATCACGGATATGCGTGATGTAGATGCCTCCGTGTGCCGCCGCGATCTTCGAAAGCTCGATCAACTCCTGCACGGGGGCATATGCGGCCGGCGCGTATTCGAGCGCCGTGCTGACTCCCAACGCACCCTGACGCATCGCGAGGTCCACCATGTCCTTCATTTGCTGAAGTTCGGCATCGGTCGCGACACGGTCGTCGTAGCCCACGACGGCAGCGCGAACCTGCGTCGCACCGACGAAGGTGCCGATGTTGATCGCGTGTTTCTTCTCCTCCAACGCGCGGAAGTATCCTTCGAAGTCGGTCCAATCGATCTTCACGCCATGACGGCGTTCATAGGCTTCGAGGTCTCGTTTGGTGCGTTCATTCTGCGGCGCGGCGGATTCACCCTCCCCCGTGATCTCCGTGGTCACGCCCTGTGAGATCTTGCTCATCGCACGATTGTCGACGAGGAGGGAGAGGTCGGATTGACCGAGCATGTCGATGAAGCCGGGGGCCAGTACACGGCCGTTGCCGTCGATGCGCCGCACGGCCGAGACGTCGCTCAGCATCCCAATATCCACGATACGGTCTCCGCGAACGCCGACATCCGCGGTATACCACGGATTACCCGTGCCGTCCACGACCCGCACATTCGTGAT
>JBFYQI010000448.1:0-3962 GCA_041302875.1 Ignavibacteria bacterium | reverse complement strand
CCGACTTGATCCCGCGGGATGCGAAGCAGGCTGCATCGATTCGAATGGAATCTGTTGGTTGAGGAAGAAAGGGTGACGCTGAAATGGCATAGACGCTCGGGTTCGAACCGAGATAAGAGAGTTGTCCAAGAATGGATTGCTGGCGCGTGAGTACGAATTGCTTGATCCCCATCTTGACGTGTTGGTTCTGATACGGATTCCCCGTGTACGAATTGTTGAAATCGTTCATCGTGAATCCGTAGTCCTTCGTCCGGAACGTATCGGCCACCGCGAATGGTTCGATACGAGCGCGGAGAGAATCGAGACGTGCTTCCCAGGTGGAAAACAGGACGACACGATCACGAAGGAAGCGGAGGATGTGCGTGTACAGGTCGCGATACCGGGCGTTCGCCATAAGGCGTTCGGCAAGCGGCCGCGAACCGGAAACGACCTTGTTGAATGAATACGGACTCGCGTTCGCCCATGTGATTCCAAACCAATCGATACCGAACGTATTGTCGTAGTCGTACGGGATCAAGGTGAACCGCTCCCGTGCCGGTTCATAATAGAGGTAATAGTTGTTCATCAGCGACCAGTAATCGTCCCAACTTCCGACAAGGATGTTCATCGCGAAGTACTGAAGGAGATTCGGGATATCGAAGAACGGTTCCAGCGAATCCGGCAGCGCGGTATTGGAGGTGCGGTTGAGGATGCCGATGAGACGGGCGAGCGCGCTGAAATCCGCCTGCTCCTCGTTTGTGGATAGTTCATACACGGGCCGGTTGTCGCCGGCGTTGAAGAGCGTTCGATAGATGTTCGGATCGGACCCGAGATCGTTCAGGTCGGCGGGATAGAGACATTTCCAAAGATTACCAGAATCGTCGGCGAATTGACGCCGAAGGAACTCCTCGTCGATGTGCTCGACGGAGACATACAATCCGTAATATGCGCCGTTGATATACACTTCCGCATGAGCGGCACGCGATGCGCGCATCCCTGCTCGCTGATAGAGGTCGAAGCAGAGTTTGCTCCGAATGATCGACGGATCGTTGTGCTCACCGTTCAAATTGAGCTTCTCGATGCCATGGAGCTTCATCCCCTTGATGAAGGAGTTGTGGGAAACCTTGAACGACTTCTTCTTCGAGTCCCGCGATGTGTTTCCCCGCAATCGGAACCCGACCGAGTCCATGGTTTCGTCGATCCATGCGTTCCGGAAGCGAACCGTGGCGACATGCTCCGAATCGCTTTCCACATGTGCGTAGATCCACGCGAGTGCGGCGGGATCGATCGTCACATCTACCCGCGCCACCTGCGAGTCGTCATACACCTTCCAACTGTCATCCGTCTGCGCGTGCGCTGCCGCCGTAAGGAACAGGATGACCGCAATTCTAAGCATTCTTCTCACAATGAAATCCCTCTGCGCCTATTTGACCATCCAGTTTGTAGGCGAATGCGACACCCTTCGACACGCTCAGGGTGTCGTCATTCATGATAATCTACTTCTCCTCTGTGTTCATCCGAATCCGTCCGTGTCATCCGTGGTCTACTTTTCTCACCCGATGATCCCCAGCAGTTCCTCGATCCGATCGATGCAGTGATCCGGCTCCAACCGCATCATCTCTTCTCGGTCAAGTGCTCCCCATGTCACGCCGCAGGTGCGAACCGTTGCCCGCTTTCCGGCCTCGACATCGACCACCGAATCCCCGACCATCATCGTTTCCTCATGGGTCCATTCCTGTTCCGTGCAGATCTTCTGAATGATCGTCGGGTCGGGCTTGTAGGGAATGTCGTCGCTTCCCTGAATGTGTGCGAAGTACTGCGCCACGCCGAAATGACCGAGGACGCGCGCTGATGTCGCCGTCGATTTCGTGGTTGCCACCGCGAGGCGTATTCCCGTTGCATGGAGCTGCTCGAGCGTTGTGCGTACGCCGGGAAAGAGAACGGTGGTGTCGAGTGCATGCGCACGGTAATAGGTCACATAGGTTTCCTTCGCCTTCGGGATGTGATGATGCATATCGGACGGGAGCAGTGTGGCGAAGATCTCCGCAAGCGGTTTCCCGATGAGCGGGTAGATGTCTTCCGCGGTCACGTGGTTGACGCCGATCTTGCGGAGCACATACAATTGCGCGTTCGCAATGTCGCGCCGCGAATCCATGAGTGTACCGTCAATATCGAAGATGAGATTGCGTAAGGGGAAATGCATCGCAGACATACGGAAGGATCACTTCATGAGAAGCATGGACCGCGTGGCGTGATACATGGAAGCGCCGGACGGAGAACGGATATGCATCGTATAGAAATACACGCCGCTGGAATATCCGCCCGCGTCCCACGTGACCGTGTACGACCCAGGCGGCTTGTCCTCATTCACAAGAACCGCAACTTCGCGACCGAGGAGATCAAACACGGAGATCTTTACAAATCCGAAATCCGCAATCTGCAATCCGACATTGGTTAATGGATTAAAGGGGTTCGGATAGTTCTGCTCCAGCTGAAATCCGGCCGGCGATACTTCCTCAACGTCAGTCGACGCGCGGACGAAGGAGAGAATGTCACCGGCGATCGTCGCTTGAACGGATGCAGGATAGATGCTCTCGAATGGGAAGCCGAAATACACAACCGCGCCGGAGCGCGTTCCGCCGGGAAACATCCCCGCGTATGAGACTCCCGCAACGGATGAGGCGATCCCGACATACGTAAGACAGGAAACTCCGCCGTTCATTCCTTCAAGAACATCAGAATAGCTGACGTTGATCGTCCCGTGCGTGCCGTTGTCGAACGAGAATGTCCCCGCGGAAGAGAGAAATGAACCGGAAGAGGGTTGCGCTTGGTAGTAGACATTCGGTACCCCGCCGGGCGCATCGTTGATGTACCGCGCCTTCAGGAACTCGTTGATGAAGGACTTGTCGGATGCGCTCCCTTTGTAATCCAGGTCCCACGCGATCTCGGAACCCGAAGCGAACAGCGAACCGCCGTTGCGCAGATGCGCTTTGATGGAATCCTGCTCGACCGTGCTGAACGTCTCATCGACCGTGCTCTCGCTGCCGAGAACGTAACTTGCGAGTGGGTATGAAGCGAGCGAGACGAGTCCGCGGATCACCGCATCGTTTGTACACGAAGCGACACGCTCACCGCAAGCAACAAAGGCCTGCGCGTGATATTTCGAGAAATCCTTCGTGTTCCCCGTAACGCTCCGGTCAAATCCCTGAACGATCAATACTCCGGGTTGCAGATCGGTCGGTGCGGCGGTGAGCACTTCAGAATATGCTGATGTCGCATCAGATGAGGATGAGCGAAGGCGCACGAGGTAGAGTGAGTCGGTCTGAAGTCCGCCGATGAGAAACGAGGAATCATTCAGCAGAAGGGAGTCGGGAAAACTTGTGCTTGTGCGGCCGATGAAGGCATAGTAGTTCGTTCCGGGAACGGCATCAATGAGCACGCGCAGCGTCGTTGCATCGTGCGGAACGAGGCCGAACGAGCGTGGAGGAGGATATGGAAGAGTTGACGGATACCGTGGTTGAGCGATGACTCCTTCATCGCTGACCAATACGCTCAACGTTGGATCGGCCACAAGCGTCGTGAATCGGGTCGGCGTGCCGTCAAGCATCATGCTGTCGAGAACAAGGCGGATCCCGTGGCTGTAGTCCGCATACGTGTTCCCGTGACCATTGTACGCGGGTTGAATGGGAACACCGTTCAACTGGTGCCACCCGTAGATGACGACCGGATTGGGAACGCCGGTCTTCAAATTCTGCGTGATGAGATTCGAGATGATGAGGTCCTTCTTGTTTCCCCCCACCAATGCGCCCAGAGGTTGCGAGGGAATGAAGAGTGCTCGTTGTTGCCGGACCGAATCGTTGTGCTGTGCAAAGACAGGAACGGTGATCATCTCCGCGCTTGGCGGGATCGGCTGCGGACGTAGTTTAACTGCTGCGCGGAAGTAGATCGTATCGACCATCCGTCTCGTCGGCAGTGTGCAATGG
>JBFYQI010000439.1:0-2893 GCA_041302875.1 Ignavibacteria bacterium | reverse complement strand
GTACCCTTCCCTTCGTCCTTCCGCAATCTCCCTCCCCCTGCTTGCCTTCCGCGCTGTTCTTCTGTATACTCTTCCCATGCGATCATTCCTCGTCCTGTTCATCTTGCTGCTGGCGGGTTGCGCCGATCGTGATACGACACCGCCTGAAGATCTGAAGCGCCTTGCCGACGCCCATATCGCCGTTATGCGGTTCAAGGCGAACCTGAGCGGGAACGATTCGAGTGAAGTGGCACAAGGCATCGCGGATTCTCTCGACGCGTATGGCTTTTCCGAGGAAACATTCGAACGCGAACTGCTATCGCTGGCCGATTCTCCCGGCCGCCTGCGTCAATTCAACGATCTCATCACCGCGCGGACAAAGTAATCCGCCGTTCCCCGCTTGACACGATTCAAAGAATTCGCTATGTTCCATACGACAAATTTGTCGCTCATATCATCGGGGCGACGCCACAATTGTCGTCCACGTGGAGACCGCGATGCGTACCACCATCGCCCAGCGAATCCGTGAAGCACGATTGCGCAAGCAACTCGATCAGGCTGAACTCGCAGCAAAGATTGACGTCGCGACACGAACCGTCCAGCGCTGGGAAAAGGGAGAGCAGGTTCCCGACAGCAACTTTCTGATGCGGATCGCCAAAGGGACCGGCGTGATCCCCCACTGGCTTCTCACGGGCGAAGGGGAGATGTTCCCTGCTCCCGGCAAACAGCACAACGTCCTCCCTATCGCCACCTCACGCTACCGAAAAGTCCGGCTCATCTCCCTCCCGCTTCTCGCGTCTGTACCCGGAGGCGTTCCGAATCTGATCTTCCATCCGGACCATGTCGAACGGTTCATCACGGTCGACGATGTCCGTGATCCGAATGCGTTCGCCCTGGAGGTCAAGGGGAACAGCATGGCCCCGCGCATCGAGGATAGCGACATCATCATCGTCAGTCCGAAGCTCGAGCCGAAGAGTGGGGACATCTGCGTCGTGCGCGTGGAGGACGAGGACACGGTGAAGCGGGTGAAGATCGAGAATCAATTCATTCACCTGATCCCGCTCAATCCGGAGTTCGAGCCGATGGCGGTCCGGAAGCGGGACGTGACGTTCATGTGGAAAGTGGTGAGGGTGATTAAGAATTTGTGATTGGTGAATGACGATTGGTGATTGGGTGGATGGGTGAGAGCGATTGGGTGATTTGCGGTTTGTGATTGGGTGAGTGGGAGATTTCTTCATTGAGTACATGGAGCAAGAGATTATGAAGAAGACAACCGTTGGGATCGTTCTCATCTCTCTCCTGCTTGTCGGATGCGGGCGGGAGGTGTTCACGGGAAAGCGCGAGGCACGCGGCGTCTGGATGTCCCGGTTCGAGTACGCCGGTCGAAATCCGGAGGTCGCGAAATCGAGGATCCGGACGACCTTTGAACGCGCGCGCGCAGCCCGATTCAACATGGTCTTCTTTCAAGTGCGCGGCAATGGAGATGCGCTCTATCGATCGTCGCTTGAACCCTGGGCAGAATCCCTTAGCGATTCGCTTGGCAAAGATCCGGGCTGGGATCCGCTCGAGTTCGCGTTGGGCGAGGCTCGACGGCTGGGACTCGAGTTCCATGTGTGGGTCAACACCTTCCCGTACTGGCGCGGTGCGAAACAGCCGGCGATCACCGATCCCCCGCAACCGTTCCAAGCGCATCCGGACTGGATCGTCTGCGATGCGAACGGCAAACCGATGACGATCGAACCTCCATCGAACGAATACATCTGGGCGAGTCCGGGGATTCCCGCCGTCCGTGCGCACGTCATCGCGGTCGTCTCCGACGTCACCCGCCGCTACGATGTTGATGGCATTCATTTCGACTACATCCGGTACCCGGAGAATTCGCCGGTCCGTGGGTACTCGCATGATTCCGTCAGCCTTGCCCGATTCAACACCATCCAGGATAACCCGAAGCGGCTCGCGTGGGATGATTGGCAGCGCGACCAGGTGAATCAGTTCGTGGCAGATGCCTATCACGCCATCACAACGATCAAGCCGTGGATGAAGGTGTCCGCCTCCGTGATCGGAAAATACTCGGGGACCGGCTGGACCGCGTACCATGCTGTCTATCAAGATCCGCGGCAATGGATGGAAACAGGGAAGATCGACTTCATTATCCCGATGGTGTACTGGGAGCGGACGCATCCCTCCCATCCGTTCGTTCCTCTCATCACCGAGTGGCAAGACCGCGTTGCATACGAGCGACAGGTGCTCCCCGGTCTTGCGGTCCGACTGATCGAGAAATTCGGATACGATGAGATCTCGGCACAAGTACGCGAAACCCGCAAGAGAGGCCTGCCCGGTGTGGTCTTCTATTCCGCTTCCGGATTGAACCGGGATTGGGGAACGCTCGCCATGAATGAATTTCCCTACTGGGCGCTTCCCCCACGGATGCCATGGAAAGACAGTACCGCTCCTCCCCCACCGAAGAGCCTGAGCGTCACCATGAACGGATCCATCGCAACCCTCCGATGGGAGTTGCCGTCGGGATCCGAGCCCCTGCAATTCATCATCTACCGATTCGGCATGGAACCTTTCGACCGGAACGATGCCTACAACATCGCCGTCGTGACCGGCTACGGAGCAACATCATATGCTGATACACTCGATGCCTCAAGCCGGAATGATGTCGCGTACGCCGTGTCGGCGGTGAATCGCCTGGGGACTGAGAGCGACATGACGCCTTCGATTCGTCGTGCGAGGCTCCCTTCCTCCGTTGCTTCCAAATAGCGAATACCCGCTCTGACGCTGAAAATCCCGGCCAAACTAGCTGGGATTTTTTTTTGGCTAGCAGCCCCGCGTGTCGATTGTCCAAATTGCAATTGCGAGACAAACGCCATTCCTGGGGACAAGGGGACAATCCTGAGGGATGCGTGAT
>JBFYQI010000427.1:0-5447 GCA_041302875.1 Ignavibacteria bacterium | reverse complement strand
TTCTCCTTCCCGGTGAGAACGGAGTTGTCGCCAATCTCTACGCATACATTGCGTTTGCCTTCGTCATCTTCTGCTACGGAATGGAGCCGGCATTCATGCGCTTCGTTTCTTCGCTTGAGATTGGCGACAAAAAGCAGAACTTCAGTGTTCCGTTTCTCTCGATGACGGCGACCTCCATTCTCCTCGCGGCCGGGATCCATCTGAACGCTTCCGCGATTGCCGGACTCATCGATATCAGCGCGGAGCAATCCACGCTCGTCGCCCTTGCCGGCTGGATCCTCTGTCTGGATGCTCTCGCGGTCATTCCATTTGCCTCGTTGCGGATGGAGCGTAAGGCCAAGCTGTTCGCAGGATTGAAGGTCGTGAATATCGTAGTGACGCTCGGGATGAACCTTGTGCTCATTCTCGGATATGGCATGCGGACCGAGGGTGTCTTCTGGGCGAACCTCGCAGGATCTGCGGTAACGCTGGCGGCACTCTCCAGTGTGGTGCTGCGCAACATCACGCTGAAACTCCCGAGAGGCCTCTACGCACAGGTGCTGAAGTTCGGAATCCCGTACTTGCCGGCCGGACTCGCAGGTATCGCGATGCAAGTCGTTGACCGTCCGATCGTGAAGGCGCTGACCGACGACGCGACCCTCGGTGTTTATCAGTTGAATTACCGTCTCGGCATCTTCATGATGCTGATCGTCGGCATGTTTGACTACGCATGGCGTCCCTTTTTCCTCAGCCATGCAAAGGATGCCGATGCGAAGGAGTTGTTCGCGAAGGTGTTCACGTATCTCTTGGTCGGGATGATGACCATCTTCCTGTTCGTTTCATTCTTCATTGATGACGCCGTGCGGATGACGGTCTTCGGCAAGCAGTTCTTTCCACCGGCGTATTGGACGGGGACGGTCATTGTGCCGTGGATCTTGCTCGCATATGTGTTCCTCGGTGCGCACGTTGTCTTCGTCGTGGGCATCTACTTGGAAAAGAAGACGCAGTATATGCCGCTCATCTCTGGGGCGGGAGCGGCGTTCAATGTTGCGGCGAACTTCGTGTTGATCCCGAGGATGGGAATCGAAGGAGCGGCCCTTGCGACACTCATCAGCTATGCGGTGATGGCAGGCGGAATGTATTTCG
Organism: Ignavibacteria bacterium; assembly: GCA_041302875.1. GTDB lineage: Bacteria > Bacteroidota > Ignavibacteria > UBA10030 > UBA10030 > JAKAJH01. Next base: position 4,322 of record JBFYQI010000427.1, on the reverse strand, counting down.
TCTCACAGCGGTTCTATCGAGTGGAGTACGAGTGGGGGAGGGTGTTGCGGGTTGTCGGAGCCGGCATGGCGCTCTTCGTTCTCTGGAAGGTGTTTGCGCCTGCTCCGCTCTCATCCGGAGGTCTCGCGACCGAAGGAACGCTGTTCCTTGCATTTCCGATTCTGCTGTTCGCATTTCGAGTGATTGATTGGAAAGAGATCCCGGGAGTGATACGTCGGATCGGCAGGAAGGGAGAGCACTGCGGCTGAAGCACCAAGAGCGCAAGAGACAAGAGTCAAACAAGAACCAATGGCCAAACCATCACGTGCCAACCCTTTTGACTTATGGGTTGTGACTTCCCCTCCTGGCTCAGTGCCCCGGGCTTAAGGCTCCAGGCTCACTGCTCTGGGCACATCTGTAGGTCTTGGGCGGAGCACACCGGGACAGTGTCCCGGTCAGTGATCGGGTTATTAACCCGGTTCGACTCTCGAAAGTTGGACGGCAATTATGGCTCGACTCCCGGCTTCTTAAGCTGCCGGGGGTGTTATACTCCCGGAGGATGGCCTTTGATTGATCCCAGCACTCCCCCGATGAACTCCTTCATCCGCTCCACATGCGATCCATCCCAGTAGATGCGGTCGCAGGTTGTGCAGATCCTGAACTCCTCGTAGTGCTCCCGAACCTTGGACGGCAGTCTTTCGACCACCGCCTCCTTTTTGACCTGCCGTAGCCCTACATTGCAGTCGATGCATCGCGTGAACGGTTTGATGCAGTCCGCGAGATCGAATCGCCTCAATACCTCGATCAACTGCTCGCGTGCGTCGTCTGACTTGATGCGACAGCATCGCAGGACGCGCGAATCGGCGAGGAGCGCCTTGTCCTTGCTGAGAATTGCGCGTCTCTCATTCGTTGCGATCAGGATCAACTCATCGTCTGATATCGTTGTTCGATAGACGGTGTCGAATCCAAACATGCGAAGATGCGAAGCGAGTTTTCCTAGATGCACATCGACAATGAACCGAGGTTGACGGATGGGTGATCCTTGCGCAGGACCCGCCGCCGCGATGTCGATAGATTCGAAGACGGGATACAACGCGAGATGTGCCTGATTGTGCAAAGGGTGGTTCAGCTGAGACGGACGACCATCAAGGAGAACCAAGTCGATCTCCGACCGCTCCAGTAGTAGGACCGCGATCGCCGTTTCGATCGTCGCCCCATCGTCCAACGTCAGGTCGGAGGTCACATATCGGCGCGCGGCCTCGAGATGGTCGTTCAATTCCGCGTAGCATCTGACATTCACGGTCAGCATGGCGACTCCACGTGCAAAATTCGTGAATACCGCGGATGAATACAAGGAGGGAATCATTGAACGGCCTGCGATTGTTCCGTATATTGCATTGTTATCAATGAGAATGAACTATGTCTGAAGCTGCACGACCTCAAGAAACCTGGATCCCTACAAATCCTTCGTATGATCCTGCAAAGCCGATGCAGGTCGGCGGTCAGGCGGTCATCGAAGGGGTCATGATGCGCGCCCCCGGTTCGGTGGCGACGGCTGTTCGTCGTGCGAACGGCTCCATCGTGGTCCGTCACGAACAGTACCGCTCGGCGGTCGAATCCCGTCCATGGCTGAACAAGCCTGTCCTTCGTGGCGCGGTCGGACTTGTCGACATGCTTTACCTGGGCATCCGCAGTCTGAACTTCTCTGCCGACGTCGCCATGCTTGACGAAGAAGCGCAGAAAGGGAAGTCGAAGGGGAACGGTCATGCGAACGGCTCTCCGAAGAAGGAATCCTCGCTTGCCATCTGGGCCTCGCTGGCCTTCGCACTGCTCATCGGCGTTGCGGTCTTCTTCGCGGCTCCGCTCTATCTTACGACCAAGCTCTTCTCGATCGAACAGAATGCGTTTGCCTTCAACGTCGTCGCCGGAGCGATTCGGATCGCGATCCTGCTCGGCTATCTTGCCGCTATCTCGTTCGTGAAGGATATCTATCGGATCTTCCAGTACCATGGCGCCGAACACAAATCAGTCTTTGCCTTTGAACTGCTTGCAGATCTGAATGTCCCCTCCGTGACAACATACAGCCGCTTTCATCCACGCTGTGGAACGAGCTTTCTGCTTATCGTTGCCGTTGTAGCGATATTTACGTTCGCGCTCGTCGATTCCATCCTCATCCTGTGGCTTGGCGAGATCTCGCTTCCTGTCCGGCTCGCTACGCACTTACCGCTGATCCCCGTGGTCGGAGGACTGGCATACGAGTTCATCAAATGGACGGCAAAGCACAGCACGACGTGGTGGGGAAGGTTGTTGATCGCCCCGGGGCTTTGGCTCCAACGCATCACGACGAAAGAACCTGATGCGAATCAGATCGAGGTTGCCTTGGTAGCGCTGCGGTGTGCGCTAGGACAAGAAGATCCTGCGCGTTATCCATTGCATCCGGTTGTCGCAGAGCCAGCAACCGCTGCGGCAGGGGGCAATTGATCGATGCTCGAGAAGATCGAAAAGATCGTGAACCGGTATGACGAGGTGAACCGTCTGTTGAGCGATCCATCAATTCTGTCGGATCAACAGAAGAGCAGGGACCTTGGCAAGGAATTGCGCGGGCTCGACGCTATCGTGAAGACCGGCGTCAGGTACCGAAAAGCGTTCACGGACTTCCAGGGAAGCAAAGAACTTCTCGAGACGGCGGGGGATCCCGAACTGAAAGCCCTCGCGCAGGAAGAGTACGACCGGTTGAAGGTGGATGTCGCGCGGTTGGAGGAAGAGCTGAAATTCCTCCTTGTCCCCCAAGACCCGAACGACACAAAGAACTTCATCATGGAGATTCGCGCGGGCACTGGTGGGGAGGAGGCCGCCTTGTTCGCATCTGACCTCTACCGGATGTATACGCGCTTTGCCGAGCGCAAGGGATGGCGTGTCGAGTTGATGGACTGGAACGAGACGGACAAAGGGGGATTCAAGGAGATCGTGTTCGGCGTCTCCGGCGACAATGCGTACGGACTCATGAAGTTCGAGAGCGGCGTCCATCGTGTTCAGCGTGTACCCGAGACGGAAGCGCAAGGCCGCGTACACACATCGGCAGCATCCGTGATGGTCCTGCCGGAGGTCGAGGACATCGAGATCGAGATCAATCCAGCGGACCTGCAATTCGACACGTATCGTTCGGGGGGAAAGGGAGGACAGAACGTCAACAAGGTAGAGACGGCGGTCCGGATCACACACAGGCCTTCAGGGATCGTCGTGGCATGTCAGCAGGAGCGGTCGCAATTTCAGAACCGTGAGCGAGCGATGAAGATGCTCCGGGCGAAGCTGTACGAGACCAAGGTCGAAGAACAGAACAGAGCCATGACGGAACAACGCCGGTCGATGGTTCGCAGCGGCGATCGAAGCGAGAAGATCCGCACATACAACTTCCCGCAGAACCGGTTGACTGACCACCGCATCGGTTTTACGCTGTATAGTCTTGACCGTGTCGTGGACGGTGATCTGGATGAACTGATCGAACAGCTCCGGCTAGCCGACAGGGCGGAGCGGCTGGAGAACGCGGGGGGATGAGGATAGGTTTGGCGGTGGCCGTTTGTTCGGACTCATCACAGCTGAACAGCGTTGGTTGACTCTGACCCAGCGATTCCATACGTTGTATAAAATACTGCTTGCCGGGAAGGCGTGAGACGAGGCGAGCATCCGATTCTCTTCGTTGTCCCTCCCCGCTTAAACTTGCTCTCCCAAGTCACCCCGACATGCTTCCTCATCAACCCACCTACGGAGGAGATATGCGCCCGCGATTGGATGTGAAGCTGTGGCTCTATTCTTCGGTTGCGATGTTTGTCCTCTTTTCCCTCCTTGCCTATCTCGCCAAGTACATCGCCCCGCCACCCGAAGCGGCTCCGGTCGAAGTGACGACGATGATGCGTGCGTATCTGTATCTTGGAAGAGCGATCTTCTGCGCGATGTTCGCATTCGTCTACGCCCAGGGATATGAGGCGAAGCCGGGTGTGATGCAGGGATTGCGCTATGGAATCTGGATGATCTTGCTGGTTCCCGTGACACAACTTCTGCTCAGTCATGCTGATCCCTTCGCTGCGACGCAATATCTGCTCGGCGTTCATCTGGTCAGCGCCATTCAGATCTTGTTGAGCGGCTTGTTGGTAGGATACATATACAAACCTAAGGCAGAGTAGAACGTACATCCTGCGGCGGGAACGCAAGGTGTGCTTGGCATCGCCAAGCGCGTTATGAGAACACGCGCGTGGAAATGAGCCTCTGGATTCCACCGGGTGGTGGATGAAAGGGGCTTTGTTGTTTCGCGGATTTTGGATCAGATAATGATTCTGATTTCTCGG
>JBFYQI010000444.1:0-5818 GCA_041302875.1 Ignavibacteria bacterium | reverse complement strand
GAAAGCTGCAGTTTCACGAGGAGGGGGGAAGTGAAAAGCACTTGCGCGATATTCAAGGGATGTTGAGGATCTCCGCGGGCCTCCTTGACACCGGTGCGTTGATGCAATGGGTCCATGAACTAGGACTAACTGAGACCTGGAAGAAAGCCGCTCGATGAGCGAAGCCGCGATTGGAGGTCATTAGAGCACATATGAGACAGGCCTTCTACACAATAGTGCTGCTCCTTTTTGTGTTCTCTGTTGGAGCCTGGGGACAATCGCGCGAGCAGCTCAAAGCGCAAGCAGAGGCGCAACTGCGCCAATTATCCCCGGAGGAGATCCAGTCGAGGCTCCAGGAGTATGGGATCAGCATGGAAGAGGCAACACGGCGAGCGTCGGAATTTAACGTCAGCCTGGAGGAATTCCTTTCGCGTTCGAAGGTTTCCGCTCAACCAACTGCAATTGAACCTGCGCCGAAGCGGAGCGAATCCGTCAAGGCTGTGTTCCCGACATTTGGCACGACTCCAGCTGGCAGAGCTCAACCCCGTGGCGACACGATTCCGGGATTCGAGGGGCGAATACCGTTCTCCCTCGCCCCATTCGGCTACGATGTCTTCCGCCTTGCTCCATCCACGTTTGAACCTGTTTTGAACGTCCCAACCCCGGTTTCGTATGAACTCGGACCAGGCGACGAGATCGCACTGACAATGTGGGGCGAAACAAAACTGAACTATCAATTGAGTGTCAATCGGGAAGGGAACCTCATCGTTCCAGAAGTAGGGCCTGTAAGCGCCAATGGAATGACGATCCAGCGATTCCGCGAGAAACTGTTATCCCGCATGTCAACGGTTTACTCAGGACTGCGCTCGGGTGCGGCCAATGCCAATACGTTTCTCGATGTATCGCTCGGGAAATTGCGTACGATCCAGGTCTATGTCTTGGGAGAAGTGACAAATCCCGGAGGATATTCGCTCTCTTCGATGGCAACGGCGTTTCAAGCGCTGTACTTGTCCGGAGGACCGACACTCCGCGGTTCATTGCGCAATGTGAGTGTGATCCGTGGAAAGGATGTGATGACCTCGCTCGACTTCTATGACTATCTCGTGCGGGGAGATCGATCACGTGACCCACGCCTCCAGGACGGAGACATCGTCTTTGTGAATAGGGTCGATCGGCGCGTTGCGCTGCTTGGGAAGGTCCTTCGGCCTGCCGTCTACGAATTGCATGCGGGACAGACACTGGGCGAGCTGGTGGCTCTGGCTGGTGGTGTGTCATTTGACGCATTCACCGACAGGATTCATATTGAGCGTATCGTTCCGTTCGACTTGCGGAAGCTCTTCGAACGAAATATCCTCGATATCGATGTGCGATTTGAATCCGTTGCCCAACTGATGGGAAGCGGATTGGTGCCGGAGGATGGCGACGTTGTGACGGTTCGAAGAATCAGCGACCTTCCACAAAGTCGCGTGACGATCGTTGGAAATGTTACGAATGAAGGTCGATATGAATGGCGTCCCGGAATGCGGGTTGGCGATGCCCTGCGAGCAGCGGATAGCCTCAAACCGAATACGTTCATGGAGCGCGGGAGCATATTCCGCGTATTGCCGAATCTCCGCCGAGAGGTGATAGCGTTCAATCCGCGCAGGGCCTTCGCCGGGGATTCGGTGGAGAATGTGCTCTTGAAGAACGAAGACGAACTCCATCTGTATACAGAAAGCCAGTTCTTTCCTGAACATATGGCGTACGTCTGGGGGGCCGTTCGCGCACCCGGTTCGTACCCACGCAACGAAAAAATGAGCGTCGCAGACCTCGTCGTGCTTGCGGGAGGATTACGGGAGGATGCGGTGTATTCAGGCTGGGAATTATCTCGTATGGAAACGACGAAGGTGGGCGTCTTCAGCAAAGTGATGAAGCTGTCTGTGGGCCGCGAGTTCTGGACCGACAGTTCTGCAGGAACTCTTCTCTCCGATCTTGACGTGCTGAATATCCCGAGTGATCCGCGGTACTCCACACCCAGGACCATCCGTGTCAGCGGCTACGTGATGTATCCTGGAACCTACACGATCCGCTATGAAGGAGAACGGATCACAGATATTCTCGCTCGGGCGGGAGGACTTCGGCCGGGGGCATACCTCGAAGGGTCCCGATACTTTCGTCGATTGAACGGAGCTGGTCAAATCCCGATCGATTTTGACCAGGCAATTGCAGACCCGACCTCTGAATCCAACATCGCGATAAAGGATGGCGACTCCTTGAGCATCGCCCAGATCGAGAACGTGGTCTACATTCGAGGGGAGGTCTTCACGCCGATGGCTGTGTTGCACGAGGCTGGTGGAAGCCTTGCGCACTATCTGCAGCAAGCCGGAGGACTAAAGGAATCGGCCGATGAGGACAGGGTATTTGTCATCCTGCCCAATGGCCGTAAGTGGGAACCAGGATGGTTCATTGTCCCGGATCCTGACATCCTTCCTGGAAGCATCATCCATGTTCCTGCTGTACCGGAAAAGGAAGACAATTCCTTGCCCGTGCTGAGGGACTGGGCGACGATCGCCCTGAGCATCGCGACGATGGCGGTTGCACTCGTGCAGGTGACGCGATGACGATGGATGCACAACAACGAGACGGGAATCAGCAGGCTGGCGCGCGCGCGCAGGACCGTTCTGCCGTCGATGCGCTTCTTCGCCTGATCGGAATCTGGAAATCTGTGCGTGCGGAATGGAAGCGTATCGTGGTGACGACCCTCGGAGTGACACTCGTTGTCACAGCCTTGGCGTTCCTCATGGGGAACCGATACGAGTCGACGCTGATCATCCTGCCGGAGCCGGAGAAGGGCAAGTTAGGGGGATTGGCTGGTCTTTCAGAATTGGCCGCGTTGGCCGGAGTGAATCTCGGCGACCCGAGTCTGATCAAACTCTACCCAGCAATGTTGCGGAGCGAGTCGATCCTGCTTCCGGTTGTGCAGCATCGATACACGGTGGACGATGATTCTGCGGGTCTGACCCTGATCGACTACTGGAAGATCGACGGACAATCGGAAGCGAGGAAGCGGGAGCTTGGGCTCTTGCGCCTCCGAGAAGAATTGCAGATCAGTGCGGATGCACGAACGTCCGTGCTGACGATCAAACTCGAAAGCTCGAACGCACAGCTTTCAGCGGATGTGTTGAATCGTCTTGCTACAGAACTTGATTTCTTCATCCGAAACAAGCGAACGACGACGGCATCTCAGCAGCGGAAGTGGATCGAAGGTCGGATGGTCGAGGTGCAACAGGATCTTGCGGTTTCCGAGGACAAGCTGAGGGCTTTTCGAGAGCGTAACCGGATCACGACCGGATCGCCGCAATTGCTTCTGCAGCAAGAACGACTTGCTCGAGATGTGCAGATCAATGCGGCTTTGTATGTCGAGCTGAAGAAGCAGTATGAATTGATTCGGATCGAGGAGGTCAAGAACATACCCATCGTCAACATCCTTGATGCTGCACGTGCGGCCACGCGGCATACGTCGCCCCGGCGTTCGCTCATCGCGATTGGAACGTTCATTATCGCACTTGCAGGTTCGATCGTGTGGTTCGCGGGCGGAAATATGGTATGGCATGAATGGATGGCGCGCGTACGCGCCCAGCGTCGTTGAAGAAACAGCCACCAGCGTGGGATTGATTTGTGTTCCGTTGCTGACACATGACGGACGATCCTGCGAGAATCATCGCGTCGTATGATACCAGTTTCGCGCGGACACATTCGGGAGTTCCTCTCGCTCAGCAGCGTCCAGCTGGCCAATTCTCTCCTTCCGCTCATCACGATTCCATATGTTGTGCGGGTCATCGGTGCGGAAAAGTATGGAATCATCTCCTTCGCGGCGGCCATTTGTGCGTATCTTTTCCTCGTTGTCGATTTCGGCTTTGACCTGACGGCAACTCGAGCCGTCGCCCGCAATCGTGCAGACCGCAGCGCCCTGGCGAGCATCTTCTGGTCAACGATCGTGGCAAAGGCTCTCCTGGCCGTCGTTGCCTTCGCAATCGCAGCACTGCTTCTCGGCATCTCGGCTGCAATTCAGGCAGAGGCAGCCGTTTTCACTTGGACCTTCGTTGCAGTGTTTGGGAACATCCTGTTCCCAATCTGGTTCTTCCAAGGGATTGGGAAGTTCGGAATCTATGCCGGCCTAAACTTCCTCGTCCGGGCGGTAGCGACGGCTTTGGTGTTTCTGATCGTGCGCGCCGGAGAGGATTACGTTCTGGTGCCAATGAGCTATTCCGCCGGAAGCATCATCGCTGGCATGATGGGGTTCATATTTGCGATCAGGGAGGTAGGTCATGGGGGTGGAACCCTGGATCGGAATTCCATCGTCTCCGTGCTACGAGCCGGTTGGAGTATCTTCGTATCACGGGGGGTGATAAGTCTTTATACCACGAGCACGACGGTGATGCTCGGGTCGCTCACGACGGCAGCGAGCGTGGGATGGTTCACTGGGGCCAGCAAGATCGTCTACGCGATTCAAGCGCTTGTGCTTGTTCCGCTGAGCCAGCTTGCGTTTCCCGAGCTTGCCATTCGCCTCAAGGAAGGAGGGGATGACGGGGTTAGGGCATTGGCCCGGGCAAGTCGGTACTTTCTCGCTGCTGCGCTGCCCCTCTCGGCTGTGCTGGCGATATTCGCGAAGCCCATTGTGGCGATTCTCCTTGGCCCGGGATTTGAGCCGTCCGAATCTGTTCTCCTGATCCTGGCGCCGTTGCCGACACTGCTGGCAATGAGCAATCTGCACGGCATCCAAGGGTGTTTGAATATGAATCAGGAGAGGACATTCTTGGCAGTGACGGCCGGTGCAGGCATGTTAAGCATCACGCTGAACGCAATTATGATCCCCTTGGGAGGCGAGCGCGCAGCGGCGGCGGTGTGGGTCTTGACGGAGTTCCTCGTTGTTGCAGCGCTGGTCTCCGCTCTTGCATGTCAGGGCGTGGTACCGCTCGCATGGATGCTCAGACCATTTCGCAGGAACGCATCATGAGGTCGTTCGACTATCTCATCGTTGGCGCCGGTTTATCCGGATGCATCCTCGCAGAGCGTATCGCTTCCGTTCTTGGAAGGTCCGTGCTGTTGATCGATCGGCGCGATCACATCGGCGGAAACGCGGCGGATGTCAGTGATGAGAATGGCGTTCTGATTCACCGCTATGGTCCGCATGCCTTTCACACGAATGACAAAGGCGTATGGGACTATTTGAGCGCGTTCACTGCCTGGCACCTGTACGAGCATCGAGTGCGCGCCCAGGTTGGAGATGCGCTTGTGCCCGTTCCGTTCAACCTTACGTCGATCCGAACACTCTTTTCATCCGACGTTGCGCGTTCCTACGAGCATGCGCTTGTGCAGGAAATCGGTGATGGCGGGAAGACGACGATATCTCAATTAAGGAATTCCGCCAATGCGCTCCTGAGAGAACTGGCTGAGTATATCTACGCCAATATCTATCTCGGCTACACGAGGAAACAGTGGGGATTGGAACCCGCAGCACTCGGTCCTTCGGTTCTCGCCCGCGTGCCAGTACTTGCCGGAACGGACGATCGCTATTTTCAAGACCGCTTTCAGGGGATTCCCGCGGAAGGATATTCAACGATGTTCGCGCGCATGGTCCGCCACCCGAGCGTAACCGTAGAGCTGGGGACGCACTATAACGATGTCCGAGACCAGGTGAAGTCGGGCCGCTTGATCTACACGGGTCCGATCGACGAATTCTGTGGGCACAGCTTTGGCCTCTTGCCGTATCGCAGCCTCCGTTTTCGCTACCGGACGGAGCGGACGACATTCCTGCAACCCGTTGCACAGGTGAATTATCCGAATGCACACGAGTATA
>JBFYQI010000402.1:0-2629 GCA_041302875.1 Ignavibacteria bacterium | reverse complement strand
ATGCTGGACGGCGCGGTGAGTTCAATCTCGAAGACAGAGGAATACCAGAACGACCCTGTCCGATCGAGCTGCCGCAATCGATAGACATAACGTCCAACAGCGAGTGAGTGATCTGTATACGAATAGTCGATCGGTTGATTCGATGTCCCCGCCCCAGCAACGAACGCGATCTCCTCCCATTCCCGTTCGTTCGGTGCGATCATTCGGCGTTCAATCACGAAGCCGAGGTTATCGACCTCCGTCTCTGTTCGCCAAAGGAGAAGAATGTTGGATTCCACAACGGAGACTTCGAACGCCGAAAGCTGGACCGGCAACACATCCTGCGTAGCAGTGTATGTGTATTCATTCGCCGATGCTGAGAGATTCGTGATCGCAATGATGACCGTGTCATAGGTCGCTTCGAGTGAGGCATACTGCGGCACACCGGACAGGACGGTGTCGACATCGATGGCCGCCGGTCCGGTGACAATGGCACGCACGGTCAAGGAATCCGTCCAAGTGCACGTGAAGCACAACGGCGCGGACTCCGTGAATCGGATATACCTCGTGCCGTACGGTTGAATCGCGTCCGTTCGCGACGGAACGATATTGGTCGCATGGTTTCTGTGAGGCGTCGGAGTTCCCGGAATATTTCTGAAGAACCCGAATCGGGGATCGACGTTCGTATCGTTGAGCTGAACCGCCACACCAAAGTCGCCCAACATATCGACGAATCGCCGTGGCGAGCTATGGAGCTGAAGTGCTGCATTATACCCTGCCACCCCATTCTCAGGCCGTGCGACGATATCTTTGGTGACCGCACTTCCATGTTGTTCGATGATATACCACGAGAAGAGCGCGGTGCGCGAATAGTCGTCGAGAACATTCCCCGTGCTTCCCCAATTCAAGAACGCGATATCCGTGTTCGCAAAGTAGTAACTCGGGGTCCGCAGCGCGTACCCGCACAACACGCTGGCCGTTTCGGACATTCCCTCATTCACGAACGTCATCTCATTCGTATCGTAGTTGAAGTGGATCATGTGCTGGAATTCATGAGCGGTCGTCGCTGTCCCTGCGGCAAGGCCGGAAGAGGTCATAAGGTTTGCAGGATTTGCATCGAGATAATAGATCTCCGCTTCGTTCGAATGACGATTGGAACCAAGCGCCGCTTGCACCACGGCCTCTGAGTACTCATTAATGGAGTAGAAGTATCCGGCCACATAACTTCCGCTTCCGGAGAACCCATCCACGATATTCAGCACGAGGATGATGATCTTCGGATCGTTGTCGACATTCGGCGGAACGCCGTAATACTCGGTGGTAAGGTCATAGATCCCTTTGGTCGCATCAGCCGGTGTCCGGTCATCGAACGCTGCACACAATGAATCTACCACTGCCTGCGTGACTCGCGACCCCCAAACGGCATCTTCGACGAAGATATAGCAGTTGGTACCGACCGCACGGCATGTGGAAGGAACTGCATACTCCGTGTAGGCAGTCAGGTTCGTCGCCCACCAATTCCGTGTACTGCCAACAGAATATTCCCACGCAGCGGCACGTTGGAGCGATCGGATGCGGAGACTTTCATCCCGCAGCGCCGTATTGAGGAGAGGTCCGATCCGCTCCCAATCGCTCCGTAGGAGATCTGAGCCGGGAATGGGAACAAGCTCGGCGTCCTCCGTCGGGGAAGACTGCGAGACCGCGATGGACGTCACACATGACAGCAGGAGGATCACAATCAGATCGGTTCTTGATTTCATGGCGGCAGATCCCTAGGCAAGATACTGCTCATATGCGCGGATTTTTTCTTCCAAGCGTTTCGCGAATTCCGGGCATGCCGGCGAAAGCGCGCGGTGGATCTCGCGTGCTTCCTCACGATAGGCCCGTTGCTTCTCGGTGCTCCAGAAATCCGGAGGCGGACGGAGGTTCACGATACGATCCGCCATCTTGACCATCCACACTTCACGAGGCTGTTTGCGGATGCGTTCAAGACAGTCCGTCATTCGATCTTCCTTGGGCAATGCGGCATTCTTCGTCAATGCCTGCACCCCATCGGCGATGTCGTATCCAAACCGATCCGCAAGCTCAACATATGTGACCGATGTGTCTTCCAATATGTCATGGAGGATTGCACATTGAACGGCAACGTCACCATGCGCATCATGCAAGGAGGGCAGAACAGCGGTGATCTCTCCCACCACGAGCGAGATATGAAGCAGGTACGGAAGGTCGGTCCCAGGAAACTTCTGAGCTTGATGCTTGCTGGCAGCGAAGTGAAGAGCAGCAGCATACTTGTCGGGCGACCAATTTATGGACATAGGTGCACCTTTGAACAGAAGGTGTGGCTCAGAAGGATACAGAATTTGGCAGGATGATTCAACCGGAGCGGACAAGGATTTCGTTCCGGGGTCGATCTCGAATTCTCGGGAACATCACGCGATATCGTCCGGGATTTCATGCGGGGACCTATCCGGGGATTTATCCGGGACTTTATCCGGGGACTTATCCGGGACTTTATCCGGGGATTTATCCGGGGACTTATCCGGGATAGATCTGCAACAATTGCCCCGTCATCTTGGGCTCGAAGGAGATACCACGGTGCGCACCCGCCTCTCAGCGACAACCGAAAGACGAGCGCGCACTTCGGTCA
>JBFYQI010000357.1:0-3282 GCA_041302875.1 Ignavibacteria bacterium | reverse complement strand
GTCCGCCGGAGCGATCATCTGTCCAATGTTCAAACCCGATCGGACCGTTCCCTCGTCATACTGAAATGTCTCAAGCGCGCTCCGATTCGCGAAACTGATCCGTCCGAGCAAATTTGCCTCGAACACCGGCTGCGGCAGGAGGTCCGTCAGTTCCCGGAAGCGCTGTTCGCTGTCTTTAAGCGCGTCATCCGTCGTTCGGCGCGCGGAAACATCGCGCATCACCACCATGACGACCTCCCGACGTCCCTCCGCTCGCGGAATGAGGTTGAACAAGACCTCAGCCCACACGACGACGCCGTCTTCCCGGTTCAACCGGCACTCGAGGTCCGAGACGGCTCCTTCCTGGACGCTTCGCGCAAAGGCGGATATCACTGCGGGCTGGTCCTCCCGGTGTACCGCGACCATGAGCGAGTGATTGCGTGCGGCCGCCATATCCGGACGGGACAACAACTGCAAGGCTCGCGGATTCGCATCGAGGATCCTCGCTTCGAGATCCACGAGCAGGATCCCGTCGGGGGAAGTTTCGATGAGTCGACGGTAGCGTACTTCGCTTTCCTTCAGCAATGTTTCTGCGTGATGGCGCTGCAGCGCAACGGAGGCCTGTGAAGCGAATGTCTCGATCACCGCTTGTTCGACGTCAAGACTTTCCTGTCGGGCCACCAGGATGATGCTCCCGAGCAGATGGTCCTTCTGCACCAGTCCGATGGCATAGACGCCCCGGACCTCCAGGAACGACCCGATGATGCCGCTGAGCATCTTGGGAATGTTGGGAATCGCCAGATGGCGCAGCCCCTTGCTCGCACTCACCAGTCGGCCGAGCATCAGTTGACCGAGCAGTTCCTCGTCCGGTGCAAGCACCGCGCCGACTGGATCCTTCCCCAGTGTGCTGAGCAGTCGCTTCAGCATGCTGTCCTCGCCGACCACGGACTCGGTTCGCATCGTTTGCGATTCGGGATCGAAGGAATTGACAATGATGACCGCATTCCCGATGATGAGGCGGAGTCGTTCGCCGATGAACTGGTAGAGATTCTCATCGGCGGGAAAATCGACGAACGTCATCGCGCTCTCGGAGAGGTACGACAAGTACGTCTGCTGGCGGCGAATGTTTTCTTCGAAGAGGCGGCGTTCTGTAATGTCGCGCGCGGCAAGTACCACGCCGGTTTGCGCCCCTTGGTCATTCATCACCGGATTGCCTGCCACTTCAAACCAACGATAGCTGCCGTCGGCACTCCGGAATCGCAGCTCCGTTGTGGTCGGTGTGTGCTTCAACCAGGTCGCGTGTGCAACCGCATCGATTCGCGCATGATCGTCGGGGTGGACAAGGTCCAGGTAGGGTTTCCCCACAAGGTCGGTCGGCTCATACCCGCATGTCGCCTTGTGAGAAGCGCTGGCGTAGACGTACCGAAGATCCGGGTCGACCTGACTGACGAGGTCGAGCATGTATTCGCTCAGGTGCCGAAGCCGGGATTCTCCTTCCTTCAGCTTTTCCTCGACCTGCTGCTTTTCCGCGCGGACCTCATTCACATCCAACACAGCACGCACGGCGGCCGGGAGTCGCGCCATTCGATCCTTCAAGATGTAGTCGGCGGCACCAGCTTTGATACACTCGACGGCGACTTCCTCGTTCGTCGAGCCGGTGATCAGGATGAAGGGGACGTCGATCTCCAGCACACGCGTGAGGCGCAATGCCGAAAGGCCGTCGAACTCCTTCAACCAATAATCCGACAACACGATCTCCGGTTCGAAATCGCGGAGGAGGTGGATGAATTCCTCCTTGTTCTCCGCTCTGCGCGCGACGAAGCGTAATCCCCCCTTCTTCATCTCCCGTTCGACCAGCAACGCGTCGTCCCGATTGTCTTCCAGCAGAAGAACCTTGAATTCCCGTTTCATCGCTTCTCTATTTGTCGAAGACTTCAGGATAGAGTTTCCGAGCGCAGTCAGGGCAAATGCCGTGACTCAGTGTCGCATCGGAATGTTCGGCGAGATACTTTTCCAGATGGTTCCAGTAGCCTTTGTCGTCGCGTATCTTCTTGCAGTTTGAACAGATCGGAATCAGCCCACCGAGCGTCCGGATGTTGGAGAGCGCGGTTTGGAGTTCCTTGATGAGAACCTCGCGGTCGCGTTCCAGTTTCTTCCGCTCGGTGATATCCCGCACGATGGCGCAGATGACCCGCTTCCCTCCGTAGGAGATGACCGATTTGCTCGCGAGCACGTCGATGGTCGAGCCTCCCTTCGTACGATAGAGATGCTCGTCCACGGACGGATGGCTTTCGGTCAACGTCGACGAGATGCGGCGATTGATCTCGCTGAGATCGTCCGCGATGATATTGAAGGCGGACAGCTGGAGCGCCTCATCAATCGTGTAGCCGAGCATTTGGCAGAATGCGGCGTTGCAGTGGACGACACCGAGAGTCAACACGTCGATCAGATAGATGCCGTCCCCCGATTGCTCGACCACCGCCCGGAACCGGGATTCACTTTCGCGGATCGCTTCCTCTGCGAGTTTCCGCTGCGTGACATCACGGGAAGTGACGACAAGCCCCTGGATCCCTGGATGCGATAGGAGATTCCGTCCCAACGACTCCAGAATGATCCATGAACCGTTGGCATGGCGGAAGCGGTACTGGGAAGGCACGCCGCTGTTCTGTTCGTGCTCCAAGCTCCGGAATTCTGTCGCGATGACCTGGAGATCGTCGGGATGGATGAACTCAAACGCCGACCGTCCGACAAGTTCGTCCGGCTGATAGCCGAGGACGGACAACGATGAGTCGGTCGTGTACACGATGATCCCGCGCGTGTTGTGGATGGTAATCACGTCTTGCGCGTTCTGCACGAGCGCTCGGAACCGCTCTTCGCTCTGGCGGAGGGCATCCTCATATCGCTTCCGCTGCGTGACATCCCGAAGGATCCCCTCATGAAATAGAATGCGGCCGCTCTCATCGCGTACATAGGAGCCGTGGTCCTCGACCCAGATCTCGCTCCCGTCCTTCCTTCGCATGCGAAAGGTGTCCGTCTGCACGCCGGTGGCGTCCGACCCCGCGCTGCCCCGATCACCCGGTTCAAAATACAACGTCTTGGGGATGTCGATCGCCAGCATCTCGTCGCGGCTTGCGAATCCGAACATCCGCACCATCGACGGATTCACCTCAAGAAACCGACCGTCGGCCGTGCTTCGATAGACGCCGTCCTGCATCCGCTCGATCAAAGACCGGTAGCGGGTCTCGGACGACCGGAGCGCCTCCTCCGCCGTCTTCCGACGTGTGATGTCCTCGTACACGCCGT
>JBFYQI010000338.1:0-4686 GCA_041302875.1 Ignavibacteria bacterium | reverse complement strand
TCCCTTCCCCATACACGCGCACCGGCAAGACCATGCAGTTCATTCCCGCAAATTGCAGTCTTCGCTGAACAGCGTAGGCCGTCTCATTGTGCAAGATCCCTTGATACCACCGTTCCTCTTCGAACACCAGCTTTGATGCGAAGAAGATCGCGCGCGGATATTCCCTCGCGATTCCGTCTGCCATCTTCGCCGCTTCATCCACAACATCCGTTCCCACCGCAATCCGGGAATCAGCAGCAAGTCCTGCTTGATGTGCAAGGTGTGTGTACTGATCGAGATCCCGACGTGCTTGTGCAACCCGATGGTCGATCTCCACTTCACCCTTGAGTGCACCCGCATCCACGCTGATGACGGTCAGGAACACCACGTTCTCAAATTGTTGCGGAAACAACCGTTGGATCGAAAGCAACGAGTGGACGCCGAGCCCGCCGTATTCTTTCACCAGGAGAACCGCTGTCTGCCGATGCTGATCAACGCATCGCTTCTCCACCTCTTGCGGCATCGGGATGTCGCTCAGGATTGAATTGAGCCGGTGCAGATTCTTGCTCACTTTGGTGTAGTGCCTTCGAACATTAATGCAAAGGAGGATCATTCCGGTTGTGATTATCAGCGTGATCCAACCCCCTTCGTGAAATTTTTCGGCGAGGCTTACCGTCAGGATGCCAAGACAAAGAATCAACCCGATCAGATGGATCATGATGTGGCGCTTCCAATCCGGATGGGCCCTTCGTTCGATGAACCAGTGCCGGACCATCCCGAACTCAGAAAGGGAGAAGGTCAGAAACACGTTGATCGAATACATGAGGATGAGTACCCGTGTTTCGCCTTTCGTCAGCAGGAGGATGGCGATCGCCGACACGGAGATCAAGACGACGCCGTTCTGCATCGTCAGCCGGTCGGAGAGCGAACTGAACCGGCGCGGGAGCCATGAGTCTGCAGCCATATTCGCCATGACACGCGGTCCGTCGATGAATCCTGCCTGGGCAGCAACGAAGAGCAATGCGGCCTCTGAGGCAAGCGTCACCACAACAAACCAAGAACCGACCGGGACTCCCCCGACCATCCATCCTTCGGTGAAGTTCTCCAGCAACACGGCGTTCATTGTCTTCCCATGGACCGGGGTCACACGAAAGAGCAAATAGAGCACCAAGATTCCGCCCGCGGTCACGGCGAGTGAGATCGCCATATACAGCATCGTTCGGCGCGCTGTGGCGACCTTCGGTTCCCTCATGATTTGAATGCCGTTGGACACAGCCTCAATGCCGGTGTACGTCCCGGCTCCCATCGAGTATGCCCGGAGAAACAGCGCGGCAATCCCTGCGAATCCGAGCGACGTCAACCCGTTAGAAAAGCCCTCTCGAACCTCTCCCGCGACGGCGCCCGCAACGCCGAGATGCGATCCAATTCCTCCGACGAGAACAAGGAGATGACACACCACGAACAACACGAAGACCGGCATGAGACTCGTGACCGACTCCTTCACGCCTCTCAGATTGAGCACCATCAGCATAACGATGACCACGACAACAACGCTCAGCTTCACCGAATGATACCCAGGAGGCAGAACGCTAAACACCTGATCAGCTCCGCTTGCGATGGAAACGGAAATGGTGAGCACGTAGTCCACCAGGAGCGCTGAGCCGGACACGACGCCAAACTTCGGGCCGAGCAATTTGCTTGCGACCAGATATCCCCCTCCCCCAGCCGGAAATTCCTCGATGATTCGTGAGTACGCATACGAGATGACAAACACTGTGAATGCGGTTGCGAGCGCGAGTGCTACCGCAAGATAGGTATGCGTGCCCAACGCACGGAATGATTCCTCCGGTCCGTATGCGGATGAGGACAATCCATCGGCGCCGAGTCCGACCCATGCAAGGAATGCGATCAGCGAGATCTTATGGAACACCGCCGGATCTTTGATGCTGCGTGGTTGCCCGACGAGTAATCGTTTCAGGCGTGCGATCGATAAGCCACGTGATTTGCGCAAGCGCGCTTCTCTGATGAGCATTACCATTGTCTCTGCTGTGTCCGATAGGAAAGCACGAACCTATCGTACACGAAAAGGCAGATACATCATATTAAGAGCCCATAAAAACAGTCGGAGTCAGATTCCTTTATATCTTCTTTATGTGTCTCCTCGTCTTTTTTATTATCTCCGCATTGCACCTTTCCGCCGTTCACTTCAAATTTCATCCGCCCAGCCGATGCAGACAGTATCTGAGCTGGAAACTGGCTACATTTTGTGGAGTGTGTATATGAAGCATCCAGGAACAAGTCATCCCTCCGCTGTCAACGATTCCGGCATATGGTTGTCTGGTGGCTCAACGCATCAACGATCTGGAACCCTCGAGTATCTGCTTTCCGCTGCGATTGTCATCAGCGTCGCGGTCTCCGGGCTTCCCTTTAGTCCGATCGTCGGGTATCGGGCCATCTCGCTTGTGATGCTCCTCGTTGTGTCGATCCTTTCACTTCAATTCGGTCGAGGGCCTGTGCTGCTTGCTGCTGCGGTCGCGGCGCTGGCGTGGAACTTTCTGTATATTCCACCCCTTTATACGTTTGCTGTCGGACATGTTGATGATGTCGTGATGCTGATCGTATTCTTCGCTGTCGCTCTGGTCACCGGCATTCTCACGGGGCGGATTCGTGAGCGGGAACGAGCAATTACCGCACGCGAACGTCGGACGGCGGCATTGTTCGCGCTAACGAACGACCTGTCGTCCGCCCATTCGCAGGATGAGGTCATTCGCGCAGCCGTGTTGAACCTTCACCGGCAATTCGAAGCAGACGTCGTCGTCTTCCTTGGCGAACCCGATGGTGACATGCCGCCGACCCCACACGCGGACAGCACGTGGAATCCGACGCCGGGAGAATCGAGGGTCGCCGCCTGGTCGTACTGGAACGAGAAGCCGGCGGGCCGTTTCACCACATACCATCGCGATGCCGAGGCGCATTATGTTCCCGTGTCGGGACCGCGCTACTCACTTGGCGTCGTCGGCCTTCGATTTCACCGGGCACCGTCCTGGCCGGGCGATACGGAATCCCTGCTCCGCAATTTCATCGCACAGATCGGCGTCGCCGTTGAGCGGGAATTGCTGAATGACCTGAACAAACAAACCTCGCTTGTCGCGGAGTCTGAACGTCTCTATCGTACACTGTTCAATTCCATCTCGCATGAGCTCCGGACGCCCCTTGCCGCAATCCTTGGAACCGCAGAGAATCTGCTTGGACCCGAATATCGGGGCGACCAACGCAACGCATTCGAACTCGTTGCCGAGATCCATCATGCGGCTGAGCGGTTGAACCGTCTCGTCGCGAACCTGCTCGACATGTCCCGGCTCGAATCCGGACTCATCCTTCCGAAGAGCGACTGGTGTGACCTCCGCGACGTCGTCCATGCGGTGCTCAAGGAATTGCAGACGGAGTTGAGCGAACATCACGTCACCGTGAACATCCCCGATGAGATCCCGCTCATCCGCGCGGATTTCGGACTGCTTCAACAGGCGCTGATCAACATCCTGCATAACGCAACGATGCACACACCGCCGCGGACAGTGATCACCGTCGCCGCCACCTCGAGCCCTCGCGAGGTTGTGATCTCCATCGCAGATGCCGGACCGGGGATACCGGAGAGCGACCTTGGACGCATATTTGAAAAGTTCTTTCGCTCCGCAGGTTCCAAATCGGGAGGGACCGGACTCGGCCTGCCGATCGCGAAGGGGTTCATTGAAGCGCATCACGGAACAGTGCATGCACGCAATCAAAGCGGTGGAGGAGCGGAATTCACCATCACGCTGCCCGTTCAACAGATCCCGGAGCCGACATGAGTGCGGAACCGACCATTCTCGTCATTGAGGACGAGTCGCCGATACGGAAGATGTTGCAGATGACGCTCGAGCCGGAGGGATATCGGACTCGTTTTGCGGTGAATGGTGAGGAAGGAATGGTGATGACGCGGACGGAGCGGTCGGATCTTGTGTTACTCGACCTTGGCCTCCCGGACATCGACGGCGCGCGGATCCTCAGCGCCATCAGGGAGTGGTCGCAGATCCCGGTCATCATTATCTCCGTCCGCGCGGCGGAATCAGACATCATCGCATGCCTCGACGCGGGGGCAGATGACTATCTCGTGAAACCATTTCGGACGGGAGAATTGTTGGCGCGCATTCGAACGGCGCTGCGGCGACATGCGACGGCCGGGGGAAGTCACGTTGTACGCTCGGCCGACCTCGTCATTGATCTCAGCGCGCGCTCCGTGCGCAAGAAGGGAGAGATCGTGAAGCTGACGGCGATCGAATACTCCCTGCTGGCGCTGTTCGCAAAGAATGCCGGGCGCGTCCTCACGCATCGATTCATTCTGGAGCAAGTGTGGGGACCCGCCTCCATTGAGGAGCCGCAGTATACCCGGGTCTTCGTGAGACAACTGCGGAAGAAGATCGAGGACGATCCCGCGAATCCGACGATGTTGCTGACGGAATCCGGCATCGGTTATCGGTTGATACTCGCGGAAGGGGGCGGCGGCAAGGAGGATGGCGTTGCCTGAGTACGGCGCCAGGAAATTCACCGCAACCACCATCCCAGAGAGATCGTAGTACAGAGAATTCGCTCTGCTTCAGCTATGAACGTGAACAGCGATGCTAATCCACATTCTCGCCACCCGCAGATATTACCAACATCACAGGAGAC
>JBFYQI010000310.1:0-2541 GCA_041302875.1 Ignavibacteria bacterium | reverse complement strand
GATTCAGGCTTTCGTACGAACCGAGCGGCTGGAAGCGTCGCACATCCACGACGTAATGATCGAAGTCGAAGTCGCTGCCGAAGGATTCCTTTGCCACCTCGGCGCTCGCCATGATGTTCCAACCCTGCGGCCCGGCCCATGTGCGCGACACGGTGTTGAAGCCAATCGATGCGGTAATGCTTCGCATCTTTCCCGGATCGATCGGCGGATTCAGCCGGAAGCGCTTCGCTCCGCCGAAGAACGCCCAGTCGACGCGATTGCTCAATGAGTCATACTGATCGATCAGATAAGCGACCTTCGCTTCCGCTTTCACATCTCCCTGGATCGTGTAGTACGCTCCATGGATAGAAAACCCTTCACGCTGGAAGTAGTCGCGGTAATCCTCATGGATCAGGAGCGCGGCAAGCGTGTTTTCCATCGGCTGGATCAGCCATTGGTCTTTCGTGTCGGTGAGGCTGTAGCCCTCGATCCCGAATTCGAGGAGTTCGCGGCCTTCGGTATTCTTCAGGGGGAACTGCCACCCGAGACCGAGATTCCCGCGCCATCGGTGCGATTTGAATCCGTACCCGACCGAACCATAGCTGTTCAATCGGCGCTGACCGTCCCAGTTGTACTTCTTGTCGGTCCCTAGTCCGAGGAACACGCCTTCAACGCGATTGTAACGAAACATGACATCGTCAAAGTCCGATTGTTCGCTCAACCATGGAACATCGAACGATGTCCCCCTGCTGCCGAAGCGACGGCGCGGTTCACGATAGCTTGCAGTGCTCGCGCCCGTTCGGTCCTCGTATCCTTCGATGACCGCACCCTCTTCTTTCATAATGCTTCCGTTGATGACGCGGGCGTTGCCAGCGACAACGCCGTGCTGTTTCACCACCAGATCGCCACCGACGACAAGAACATCGCCGTCCACCTTCCCTGCGATGATCAGATTGGCTCCTTTGACGACGATGTTTCCATCGACGATCACGCTTTCGGCGACAGTGGTCTCGGAAGAATAGACCTTGGTGTTTTCCTCAGACTCCAGGTCCTCGATATCCCGCGTGCGGCTGTGCTTCGTCCGGATCGTGTCATCATCGGTCAGCATGTCGTCGTCTTCGAACGAGCGGGAGAACCGGCGGGTCATCTGGTCGACGAACCGTTCGATGGCAGAGCCGACTCGTTCACCAACGTTCTCCGCGCGGTCATTATCCTGGGCGGGCGCCAGGGCTGGCAGCAGGGCAACAGCAAGGGGGATGAGCAGAAGTGTCGGTCGTTTCATGGGAACACCTGTGAGTCAACGTGAGATATTCAGAAGCGTGCAGTACAAGGATACGCCGTCGGTTTTGAAATTGTTGCAAAGGGCAGGCGGATGATGTGAGAATGAGGGAAATTTGCTATATTTGAGGGGATACGATCACCCTTTTTCTTCTTTCGCGCAAGGAAATTCCTCCGTCACAATTGGGAAATCGTCATCGCCTTTTGCACCATGAAACTGGCCATCAACATCGATCACATCGCCACTCTGCGGAATGCGCGCGGAGGACTCTTACCCGACCCCGTGGATGCTGCACTCGCGTGCGAACGCGCCGGTGCCGTTGGAATCGTTTGCCATCTCCGCGAGGACCGGCGGCATATTCGCGATACTGACGTCGAACGTCTTCGCACGACGATCAAGACGAAACTCGATCTCGAAATGGCGGCAACGGAGGAGATCATCGGAATTGCGTGCCGCGTGAAGCCGGACCTTGTGACGCTGGTGCCCGAGCACCGGATGGAACTGACCACAGAAGGAGGGCTCGATGTCGTCGCCGAACGAGCGCACTTGACGACCGCGGTCAAGAAGTTCCACGATCATGGGATCGCCGTCAGCCTCTTCATCGATCCCGTGCCGGCTCAGATCCACGCCGCCAGGGAGACGGGCGCGGAGATGATGGAGATCCACACGGGCGAGTACGCCGACGCGTCCTCCGCCGAAGAACGCGCTCATCAGTTTCAACTCATCAAGGATGCGGCCCGGTTGGGAAAGACGCTCGGCCTTGGCGTGAACGCGGGACATGGACTTGACTACGACAACATTGCCGCCGTCGCGCGCATTTCGGAGATCGATGAGGTCAGCATTGGATATGCGGTGATCGTTCGCGCCGTGAGCGTTGGACTCGAGTCGGCCGTTCGCGAGATGCACGGCTTGATTCAGTCCGCCTGACTCGCCGATCTGATCGCCGCATCCAGAATCCGCTGATTGCGCAGTCCTTCTTCGCCCGGGATCGGTGAGGGCGTCCCCCGCAGTACACTCTCCGCGAATAATTCCACTTCCTGTCGGTACAGGTTGGGAACGACGACCGTTTCCCGTGTCGTTGTTCCCGGCATGCCATTCTCCGCGCGTGTGATCACTACCTCCAGGGTCATGTCGCTCCGCGTGAAGTGCTCCAACGCGAGCATTCCTTCCGTTCCGACCACTTCAAGCGCGGATCGTCGCATGCCCGATTCGAACGACGTGTAGATCGATGCCGTTGTCCCGCGACTGAATCGCAATGCGAGATGCGCAGTCGCTTCTGTTTC
>JBFYQI010000302.1:0-5977 GCA_041302875.1 Ignavibacteria bacterium | reverse complement strand
TTTTGAACGTTTTTGTGAAACTTTCGCGGATTTCCTGCGTTTATATCTAGAGTTTTCCCTATTGAAGGAGATGTTCAATGAAGATGCACCAATTCGGATCAATCCTCCTGTTGTTTCTCCTCTTCGCTTCCCCCTCATTTGCCCAGCAAGGTCCGCAACTCACTCTTCAAGGCGCGATCAATACGGCACTCGAACGCAATCTGAGCGTTCAGCAGGCATCAAACAGTGTCGACGCCGCCCGAAGCGGCCAGCTCGCAGCCTACGGTGCGTATCTTCCGACCGCGAGTGCAAGCATGGGCTGGGGAAAGTCTGAACAACGGACTGGAGCAACGACTCAGTTCCTGCCCGATGGTACACCATTCGCAGTCCCTGCCTCGGAAAAGACCTCTCCGGGCGTGTATTCTGCCGGTCTGAATCTCGGCTACACGATCTTCGACGGGTTGGGCCGTGAAGGCTCGCTCGGACGTGCTTCTGCGCAATTGAACGCAGCGGAGATGACGTACAGCAGAACAAAGCAGCAGATCGTTTTCGCGGTCGAGAGCAGCTACCTCGGCGTACTGCGGAGCGAGCAGCTTGTGAAAGTAAGTGCGCAAAACCTCGAACGTGACCGGAGGCAGCTTGAACGAATCACCGAGCAGAACAAGGTCGGTGCGGTATCGATCGGGGACGTGTATCGCCAGCAATCTCAGGTTGCCACGGATGAGTTCAATCTGATCTCGGCTCAGAACGCGTTCGACAAGGCAAAGGCGGACCTGCTCGCGCTGATCGGGCTGGATGTGAATGTCGAATTCCTGGTTTCCGACAGCCTGGTTAGCCAACAGATCGGTGCACTGGAATTCGCCGTCGCGCCGGTGCTGTTGGCCCCGTTTGAAGAAGCCCGCAACACAGCTCTCGAGCTGCGCCCTGATTATCGGGGGGCGCGTGAGAATCTCCGCAGTGCGGACAACAGCGTGATGTCGGCGTGGGGCCGCTACATGCCGCGGGTCTCGGCATCCGCAGGGTATTCGACGAACAACACGGATTTTGGCTTGCTCGGAGTGAACAGGACGTATCAATGGGGGCTTTCACTTGGTTGGACGCTCTTTGACGGATTCGCGACGAATCAAACGGTTCAAACCGCAAAGGCGCAGCAACGGAACGCCGAGTTGACGCTCCAACAGACGGAACGGAATATCAATGTGGAAGTCAAGAAAGCGATGTTGGACGTCGAAGCGGCGCGGAAGCAGTATGAGGCCAGCGGAAAAGCGCTCGTCTCGGCGACACAAGATCGACGGGTCGCCGAAGAAAAATACAATCTCGGTTCCGGCACATTGGTGGACCTTCAGATTGCCAATGCTACGCTCGTCAATGCGGAAGCAAACAAGATCAATGCCGCGTACGGTTTCATCACCGCCCAGCGGAACCTCGAATACGCAACCGGTGCACGGTCCTATTGATCGCGCGCATCATCCTTCAAGGAGTCTACTACCATGGCAAACGGCAACGGAAAGAAGAACAAGAAGAAGATCATCATCTTCTCCGTTATCGGCCTTCTCGTGATCGTGCTCGGCGTTCTCATCTTTGTGGGGAGCAATCGCGAAACGATCATCTCGGTCCAGACCGAAAAAGTGCAGAAGCGCACGGTGACGCAGATCGTGACCGCCACAGGCAAGATCCAGCCCGAAACGCAAGTGAAGATCAATGCCGAGGTGAGCGGCGAGATCACCGAACTCCCGGTGCGGGAGGGACAACGCGTGAAGCGCGGGCAATTGCTTGTCCGCATCAAGCCCGATGCCTACCAGGCTCAATATGAGCGCGCGCTCGCATCCCTCAGTATGAACGAAGCGAGTCTTCAGAAGGCGGAAGCGGAATTCAACCGTGCCTCGGAGTTGTTCGCAAAGAAGCTGGTGTCCCAAGCGGAGATGGACATCGCGCGTGCGACCTACCAGAGTTCCAAGGCGGCGTATTCACAATCACAAGCCTCAGTGAAGGAAGCGCGTGAGACATTAGCCAAGTCGACGATCCTGGCCCCAATGGATGGCGTCATCAGTCAATTGAACTCCGAACTCGGCGAGCGCGTCAGCGGCAGCACATTCACTCAGGGCACAGAGATCATGACGGTCGCCGATCTGACCCGGATGGAGGCGCGTGTCGATGTCGGAGAGAATGACGTCGTGCTCGTGAACGTTGGCGATACGGCCCGGATCGAGGTGGATGCGTACCCGGAACAGAAATTCGTCGGCAGCGTGACGCAGATCGCGAACACGGCGAAGTCGCGCGGCCTGGGTACCCAGGATGAAGTGACCAACTTCGAAGTGCGGATCCTCATCAATGTCCCGGACAAGGTGTTCTTCCGGCCCGGAATGTCGATGGCAGCGGATATCGAGACGGAAACAAAGGCGAATGTCCTTGCCGTGCCGATCCAGTCGGTGACGGTACGGATGCCGAAGATGGAGCAGAAGCCCCCAGAGGCGGCAGAGGGAGAGGCGGAGTTTGCTGCATCGAACAGCAAGAAGAAGAAGGAAGAAGAAAAACTCGATGAAGTGGTGTTCGTCGTGAAGGATGGCAAGGCGGTCACGAAGGTCGTCAAGCGCGGCATCAGCGATGATTCCTATGTTGAAGTGGCGGGCGAAGGGTTGGAAGATGCGGAGGTCGTCTCCGGCCCATTCCGGGCCATCAACCGTGAGCTCGAGAACGAATCGAAGGTGCGCGTCGATAACAAGCAGATGCGAAAGACGGGCGCGAGCGTCGATACCAAGTAGGTGTCATCGGAAGGAAGAACAGGCATGTCCACCATCATCAAGTTGACGAACATCACGAAACTCTATCAAATGGGCGAGGAACAGGTCCACGCACTTCAGGGTGTGTCTCTGGAGATCGCGCGGAACGAGTATGTCGCCATCATGGGACCATCGGGCTCCGGGAAGTCCACGATGATGAACATCGTCGGATGCCTGGACACGCCGACGGCTGGGTTGTATGAGCTGAACGGGAACAACGTAAGCGATATGAACGACAACCAGCTGGCTCGGATCCGGAACAAGGAGATCGGCTTCGTGTTTCAGACGTTCAACCTCCTGGCCCGTTCGAACGTTCTCCACAATGTTGAACTGCCGCTCATCTATGGAGGCATCCACGCGACGGAACGAAAGCGTCTCGCGATGGAGGCGATTGATCGCGTTGGGCTGACCGATCGCGTTCATCACAAGCCGAATGAGCTTTCGGGTGGACAACGACAGCGCGTTGCGATCGCTCGTGCGCTGGTCACCCGGCCCTCGATCCTCCTGGCGGATGAACCGACGGGCAACCTCGACACGAAGACCGGCGAGGAGATCATGCAACTGTTCGACGCGCTTCATCGGGAAGGCAACACGATCATCCTCGTGACACACGAAGAAGACATCGCAGCCCATGCCCATCGGGCCATTCGTCTCCGAGACGGACGGGTCGAGCGCGACGAGACGGTAAAGAACCGTCGCACGTACGCCGCCCGGATAACCGCATAAAGGCGCATCGTATGCGTTATGCATTCGCAGAGTTCAAGGAAGGGATGTTGATCGCGTTCGCGGCCATCCGGGCCAACAAGATGCGGTCGGTGTTGACGACGCTCGGTATTGTCATCGGCATCGTTTCTGTGACGTTGATGGGAACCGCCATCGAGGGGCTCAACCGGGCGTTCAACGAAAGCATCGAAGCAATCGGCGCCGACGTGCTCTACATCCAGAAATGGCCTTGGGGTGGCGGTCAAGAGTGGTGGAAGATCCGCAACCGGCGCGACTTGAAGATCCAGCATGCCCGCGCGCTTGAGCGTCAGGCGTCGACCGCGCGGTCGGTTTCCCCAATCGTCGGCACGGGACGCACCTCAACCTACGGCCGCAAGATCGTCCAAAACACGGTGGTCATCGGCAGTAATGCGGACTTCGTGGAAACGACGACCGCCACAGTGGCGATCGGCCGGTTTTTCACATCCATGGAAGCGGACGGCGGACGGCCGGTATGCGCGCTTGGTTCAGAAGTCGCGGCGAATCTCTTCCCCGCGGAATCCCCGCTCGGCAAGACGATCAAGGTCGGCGGCTATCCGTATCGGGTTGTGGGTGTTCTGGAGAAGCAGGGGAGCCTGCTGGGTATGGAGAGCCTCGATAATCGCGTGTACGTTCCGATCAATCGCTTCTTCAAGGAGTTCATGACGCGTCGCGGCGGCATCCAAATCTGGGTGCGCGCGAGTTCCGTCGAGGAGATCGAAGAGACCAAGGAGGAAGTGCGCGGGATCATGCGGAAGATCCGCGGATTGGCGCCTAAGGACGAAGATGACTTCGCCATCAATCAGCAGGAAATCCTGATCCAAACATTCAACCAGATCGGCGTTGTGATCGCAGCGGTCGGCCTGTTCATTACCGGCTTGTCGCTCTTCGTCGGCGGCATCGGCATTATGAACATCATGTTCGTATCCGTCACGGAGCGGACAAAGGAGATCGGTATCCGCAAAGCCATCGGTGCTCCGCGCCGCAGCATCCTGATGCAGTTCCTCATGGAATCGGCGGCGCTCTGTCTCATGGGGGGGATGATCGGCATCATGATCGCCTTCCCGCTGAGCCTCATCATTGACACGATCCTGCCGACCGCTATGCCGATCAGCGTGGTTGCAGTCGCGTTGCTCGTCTCCGTCTTCGTGGGCGTGGTGTCCGGATTTCTCCCTGCGTATCGGGCTTCCCGGCTTGATCCGGTCGATGCGCTTCGCTATGAGTAGCCGAGAAAGAGAGTCAGCACATGGAATTCAGTGAACTCCTCAAGATCTCCTTCACCGCGATCCGGGCGAACAAGCTCCGCTCGGCGTTGACGCTACTGGGGATCGTGGTCGGCGTGTTCTCCATCATCGGAGTTATGACGGCTGTTCGCGTGCTCCAGAACAGCATCGAGGAAGGACTCAGTGCCCTCGGCTCGAACACGTTCCAGATCCAGAAATTCCCCGCATTATTCACTGGGGGACACGCGCAATGGGAGAAGTATCGCCGTCGCAAGGACATCACGGTTGAACAGGGTGAGTTGCTGGTCGAGCGGATGACCAAAGCGGAGTTCATCGGGCTTGAAGCTCACCGCGGCGGACGTACGGTGGAATTCGGTGCACGCAAGACGAATCCGAATGTATCGATCATGGGGGAGACTCCCCAGGGCATCCCCACGAACAATTGGAACATCGCCGAAGGACGCAGTCTGACCGAGGACGATCAGCGTCAATCGCGGCCGGTTGCGGTCATCGCACCCGACGTCGTTAACAAGCTCTTTCCCATGGGGGGTGCACTCGGTTCTGAGATTCGGGTCGGCGGCGAGCGGTATCAGGTCGTGGGAATCTTTGAACCAAAAGGAGCCTCGCTTGGCGGAAGCAGCGATAATTTCATTGCCATCCCGCTGTCGACATTCCTTGAGAACTACGGGAGGCACCGAAGCATCAACATCATGGTGAAAGCCAAGAGCGCCGAAGTGTTTGACGAGGCGATGGAGGAGGCTCGAAACATCTTGCGGCTCGCGCGCAAGGTGGAACCGGGAGCGGAAGACGACTTTGAGTTCTTCTCCAATGATTCGATGATCTCGGCCTTCAATGAATTCACGCTTTACGTGAAGCTCGGCATCGGTTTCATCAGCTTCATTTCGCTGCTTGCAGCCGGCGTAGGAATCATGAACATCATGCTCGTCTCGGTGACCGAGCGCACACGGGAGATCGGCATCCGGAAGGCGATGGGGGCGCGGAAGTCGAACATCCTCGGACAGTTCATCGCTGAGGCGATCACGTTGTGTCAGATCGGCGGCATCGTTGGGATCCTGCTTGGCATCCTTTCCGGCAATCTTGCGGCGCTCGCATTCGATATCCCGCCGGTGGTGCCTCTGGACTGGGCGTTCATCGGATTTGCCCTCTGCGCGTTCATCGGCGTCGTCTTCGGCGTGTATCCGGCGTGGAAAGCGGCGAACCTGGACCCGATCGAGTCGTTGAGGTATGAGTGAG
>JBFYQI010000248.1:0-10998 GCA_041302875.1 Ignavibacteria bacterium | reverse complement strand
CCGGCGTCGGACAGCCATCGTGTCTGGATCCGATTTTCTTCAACACAGAACCTGAACTATCAGGATGTCGTGTTGATCCACTCCGCAGGATCGGAAGGACCGTGGGCCGTGCCAGTCAGCGGCTCCAAGGTCTATGGGGATTCATATGACGCGACAACGCAAAACGCCTCGGGAGAGGCGCTCAAGACGGCGTTGCGAAATCTCGTGGTCAATCACACCAACCGTGGGTACAATGGTATCCGAGACCTGATGTTTCTGAGCGTGGATCCCGTCGGCGGACAACTCGAGTGCGTCTACACGGGACGGAAGATCCCGGTGACCGATCGGACAACGATGCAGAACGCACCAAATAACTTCAACACCGAGCACACCTGGCCCCAGAGCAAGTTCGATGAGCAGGAACCGGAAAAGGCGGACATCAATCATTTGTTTCCAACCGACGCCACGGCAAATAGTCAGCGCAGCAACTACCCGTTCGGCGCCGTCGTCGGAACGCCGAGTTGGTCGGTGGGTGGATCGAAGCTTGGCATGGATGCCGGGGGACGGGCGGTGTTCGAGCCGCGCGATGTGCACAAGGGCGATCTCTCGCGCGCGATGTTCTATTTCATCATCCGGTATCAGAATTGGGAAGCGTTCTGGACAGACGCGGGAGTGAATCAAGAGGCCACATTTCGAGTGTGGAACGCATTCGATCCTCCGTCTGCGAAAGAACAGGATCGCAATAACAAGGTTGGTTCAACGGCGGTTCAAGGAAAGCGGAATCCGTTTATCGATCATCCGGAGTTTGTTGAGCGTATCTCCCGGTTCGACGGAACTGCGACGGTGACAATGACCCCGCGCATCGCAGTGGCACCGGAGAGCATTTCGTTTCCGGCCACCGCGATCGGAGATACCGCGCGGCGAACGGTGATCATCGCCAGTGTCGGAAGCGCGTCGCTGAACGTCGCTTCGATGAACACGACGAACGCGGCATTCCGCATCAGCGGACCGACGGGGAGTCTTGCACAAGGCGCATATCAGTCGTACGTCGCGGAGTTCATTCCGACGACCGCGGGGACGGTCAGCGGCTCGATCCAGATCGGGTCGAACGACGGGACGGCATCGACCACCACAATATCGGTGAGCGGGACAGGGAGTACGTCGACGGGAGTGGAAAGAAGTGATGAACAGGGAATCGACCGAGCATCAGTGAATATCTTTCCGAATCCATTCAATCCGGAAACAGTGATCAGTGTTCAGTTGCCTGCAGTCAGCGACGTCGACCTGCGGGTATTCGACCTGCTTGGTCGCGAGGTCGCTGTTCTCGTCAATGAGGAACTCGGTGCAGGAGTTTTCCAAGTCATCTGGGACGCATCGCAATTCCCGAGCGGCGTGTATTTCTGTCGGGCTCAGGTTGGGGATCGGCTGCTGAGCAGGAAGCTGGTGCTGCAGAAGTAGTTGGAAATGAGGTCGAATGTTGACTGAACTCCGGGAATCTAACACCCCCGGAGAGTGGCCAATGCGACATGAAGTCGGGTATCGTGTCCTGAGCACGCATTTCGCGTTGCTGCGGCGAAATCCGGGATATGGAACCCGAATGTGAGGCCCTAGACATACACATACACCCCCGGCAGCTTAAGATGCCGGGAGTCTCGCCAAAAAGAACCGGTCCCATGTCCACCACCCAAACCTCTGTCCTCCTCGCCGGCGCGACCGGCCTCGTCGGAGGCCATGCTCTCCGCGAATTCCTGCGCGACGACTCCGTGCATACCGTCCACACGCTGTCGCGGAAACCAATCACGCTGAGCGACTCGAAACTCGCTTCCCATCTCATCGACTTCGGTACGATCGATTCGTGGAACGAAGTTCCTCATGTCTCCTCGGTCGTCTCGTGTCTGGGAACGACCATCCGAGCGGCGGGCTCGCAGGCAGCATTTCGACGCGTTGATCTCGAATATGTCGTCGCACTGGGACGTCTCGCCGGCCGGCTCGGCGCCCGTCAATTCATCCTCATCTCCTCAATGGGCGCGGATTCCCGGTCGCGCGTCTTCTATAGCCGAACCAAAGGAGAGGCGGAAGATCAACTTCGCGCGCTCGGACTTCCTTCACTCCACATTCTCCGACCGTCGCTCCTCCTGGGGAACCGTGCGGAATCCAGACCGGGGGAGGAAATCGGCGCGGTCGTGATGCGTGCGTTGAATCCGGTTCTTGTCGGACGGCTCCGCTCGTACCGTGCGATTCGGGCGGCCGATGTTGCGCGCGCGATCGTTGCCATCACTCATACCGATCTGCCGGGAACGCACATCCACGACTCAGCCCGCATCCAGCACATCGCCGACACCGGAAGTCTGTAATCGAAAATCAACAATCACGAATCAAAAATCCTCACCCCTCCTCGGATTCCTTCGTTCCTCGAAATGGCAGTTCGATCGTGAACGTGCTCCCCTTGCCTGGTTCCGACTCGACTCGAATCATTCCGCCGTGCATCTCGATGATCTCTTTGGTGACCGATAACCCGAGACCCGTCGAGGATTCACCGGCTGTCGGCTGCGGCGAAAGCCGCTGAAACTTCCTGAACAGCTTCGACCTGTCTTCGGGCGTCAATCCCGGGCCTTCGTCGGTGACCGAAACCGTGACCTGGTCGTTCAGCCGTCGGACAGCGATGAGAATCGGTTTCCCGGGCGGAGAATACTTGATGGCGTTCGTCACGAGATTGTCGATCGAATCGCGTAACCGTGCTTCGTCCCCTTCGACGATGCACGTTCCTTCCGCTTCCGGTGTGAACCTGAGCGATTGTGCTTTGTTTGCGGCGAACATGGTGTTGATCTCAATGACGTCCGTGGCCAGCCTGCTCAGATCCACCTGGCGCTTGATCAACTGGACCTCTCCCGATGCGATCGCCTCGGTGTTCAGCATTTGGTTGATAAGTCCCAGCATGTTGACGGACAGCGTGTTGATCATGCGGGCCATTTCATCGATCTCGGAGAGACCTGGATTCTTCAGCGTTTCATGACGGATGATCTGCGTGAAGCCGTTGATGGAAATGAGAGGGCTCTTCAGGTCATGAGCGGCGAGATGAAGCAGACGCGACTTGAGTTCCATCGCCTCGTGTGCGATGCGCGCCTGCCGTTCCGCCTCCTTGCGAGCCCGTTCAGTCTCCCGCAGCGCCGCCTCAACGCGCTGCTTTTCTTCGACAAGGCTCTTCGTCCGTTCCGCGATCAGGTCGACGAGTTCCACCTCGTGGCGGCGAGACCGCTGAATGCGCAATCGGGTGAAGCCGAGGACGAGCGCGATGCCGATCGCCGCGCACATGAAGTAGAAAAGAAGGGTTTGGGTGAAGTGGGGGAGCAGGATGAACGAGAGCGATGCACCGGTCTCCGCCCAGACGCCGTCGTTATTCCGGGCGATGACGCGGAAGCGGTACTCGCCTGGTCGGAGGTTTGTGTAGTAGGCCGTGCGCCGGTTCCCTGCTTCGATCCAGGTGTCGTCATATCCCTCAAGCTGATATCGGAATTGGTTGCGCTCGGGGGCGATGAACGACAACGCGGTGTACTCAAGCGCGATGCGGGCGGTCCCTGCGGAGAGTTCGATGCCGTCGGTGGCAGGATAGGGCTTCTCGTCCGCCAGAAGGCGTTCGATGGTCATCGGCGGAGGAATCGGATTGAGGCGGAGCGTGCGTGGATCGACGACGGCGGCCCCTTTCAACGTGGCAAACCAAAGCCGACCGTGGATGTCCTTCCACGCGGAGGGCTGTCGTCGTCCGTTGCATTCACTGCTCGGCATGCCATCTGCAACGCCGAATACCTGACAGGCGATCGTTTGTGCGGTATCCCGCTCGGCGGCGAGCAGATCGGCTTTCGAAACACGAGCAATGCCGTTGTTCGAGCTCATCCAAATGTTTCGTTCGGCATCCTCAACGACGCTGAAGACGACATCATCATACAGTCCGCGGGCGGTCGTGAACGCAATGAAGCGGCCGCCGCTAAGATGCACGAGCCCGCCGCCATCCGTGCCGATCCAGAGCGATCCGTCGTCATCTGCATGAAGCGCAATGATGCGGTCGCTCGAAAGGCCGTCGGCAGAAGTGAATCGCGTTACGACGCCGTCATGCAGGTGATACAAACCGTCGGCGAGCGTGCCGAACCACATGGACGAATCCCGCGTCTCCGCGATCGCCACAACGACCCCGCCAACCGAATCCGGACGATGACCGAAGGACGTGACGCGTCCCGCATCGATCATGGCGACCCCCTCTTCAGAACCGGTCCAGAGACGGCCGCGTCGGTCAATGAACATCGCATGCACGGAACGCAGGGACTTGTCCCTTGAGATCGTTCTTACACGTCCGTCCGGTGTTCGCACGGTCAGCGAATGGTCCGTGCCGCCAATATACACCTCACCGCGAACGCCGGGCATGATCGACGGAATGATCGCGGCCCCGCCGGTTTGGTTGGCACCGAAGGTCCGAACCGCACTTCCGTCCCACAAGGCGATGCCCCCCCCGTACGTTCCAAACCACATGCGTCCCCGGGCATCTCCCGCCAGCGAGAGGATGAACTCGTTCCTCAATCCATTGCGACGCGTGATGGCGGAGAAGCGGGCGCGATGTAACGCATTCAATCCTCCGCCGTACGTCCCGGCCCATATCGTCCCTTCGTGATCGATCAGCAACGACCGCACCTGATCGTCCCCAAGCCCGGACGAAGAGGTGAAGGCCGACCACTTCCCCTGTTCGCGATACCAGATCCCTGCTCCGCCCGTGGCAACCCAAAGCACGCCATTCTTGTCGAGCTGAATGTCGAAGGTCACCGAGCGTTGAATCCTTGCCGGTGCGGCGAATCTTCGTATCTGTGTTCCATCCCACGCGTAGAGCCCTTCACTCGTGGCGAGCGCGAGTTCGTACGGTTCTCCCGGGAGCGACCGGATCGAATGGATTCCCAGCGACTCGGACCCGCGAACCGGCGTCCACCGGCCGTTCTCCAGAACGAACAATCCTTCATTCGTCCCGACCAGTGCGCGATGCGGAGATTCAAACCAAATACTGCGGATCGAGTGACCCCGCGTGGATTCGATAGGCTGGAATTGCGACCCGTGTGCTTCGCGGCGCGCCAGACCATCCTCCGTCGCAGCCCACACGGCGCCGGACGCATCCTCGCGGACCGTCCAGACGATGTTGCTGGGGAGGCCGTCGTTCGTGGTGTACGTGATCGCGGAATCCTTGGTGCGACAGACAAGACCTCCGCCACTCGTGGCGATCCAGAGATTCCCCGTCCGGTCCTCGAACAATCCCCATGTGTAATTGCTTCGAAGAGCGGGGAAGGTGCGTCGATTGAAGATCGTGAACCGAACGCCATCGAACCGTGCCACCCCTTCCTGCGTGCCTATCCAGATGTAACCATCCCGCGACTGGACGATCGCGTTCACGGAATTCTGTGGGAGACCGTGTTCACGCATCCACACGCGGTGCGAAAGCGGTGAGGCGCCGTCAGAAGATCCCTGTGCAACGCACAGTGTCGGCCACACGAGAAGGAGGAGCGGGAATATGATTCGTACGGTCATGTGTATTCACCAATGTTCGGATGGCGCTCAGCGTGCATGTTCGTCGTTGCGGCCCGCGGGAAGCCGCGGTTCGGCGAAGATGGTTTCCTCTCGTTCAACCATGACTGTACCCGGAGGAGCTCCCTTGGGCTTGCGAACGTGCTTCCCCAGACACATCGTGACCGGAACGAGTGAAGCGTTCTTCATCTTGCTGTAAAATGCCGCGACAGAGGCGGCGTCCTGAACCGCCGCTTTGCTGACCTCCCCCTTGCCCGTGTGCACCTTCAGGACGACATGAGACCCCCCGACGCCGCGTGCATGAAACCAGAGGTCTTCTTTTCCTGTATGCCGCGTGGTCAGCAGATCGTTGTTCTCGCTGCTCTTTCCGGCCCACACCTGGAAGCCGCCAGCCACGATGAATACCCGGAATGGCGGAGGCGGTGCGGTGCGCGTGCCCGCGGTACTGCGGTATCCTGCCGATGCCAGCAGCGGCTTGTGCCGTTCGATGAACGAGCGAAGCGCTTCCGTGTTCTCGATGTCATCGAGCTCAAGTAGTGTTCCCTCGAGTTCCCGAAGTCGCGCATGCAGTGTTCCGCGGCGCTCGCGCTGCTCATCAATGGTCTCCCGAAGTTTTCGCGCGCGCGCATAGTACCGTTCGGCGTTCTTCGCGGGGGTCAAGTGGATATCGAGCGGAATGAGTACTGGCGCATGGTCTTCTGCATATACATCCTCGACCAGCGCTTCCCGTTCCCCTTTCCGGAGTACGTGCAGATGTGCCGTCAGGAGTTTGCCGAATCGTTCCTGCTCTGCCGCCTCTTCCGGTGCGGGGGCTTCATGGTCGATCTTCTGCAGTGTTCGCTCGGTCTTCGACAATTCCTGTTGCAGCGCCTGAAGAACCGCGCGCTTCTGGTCGTGGAAGGCGCGCTGAACATGCCCGGTGGCCAGGTATGTTCGGATGGCCGTCTGGAGGTCTTCGAACAATTGAACGCGCAGGTCTCCGAATTGTTCGAGCGGAATGAGAGCGAATTCCACCGGTACGTCATCACGCAGATAGATGCGCGGCTGCGGTTCGAGCAGGAGCGATCCTTGGATGCGACGAGCCGTCGCGGCCAGCGCTTCCATATCCCGGTCAGAAAGATCGGCGACCGGCGTTTCGGCGGAGAACCCGGATCGCATCGCCACCTCGCGGTGAAGCGTTGCACCGAATCGCGGGAGGGCGCGCTTGAGTCCGGCTAGCAGGGTCGCGTCTGCGGTCGATCCGCGCAGGGTTTGCGCGAATACGGCTGCCTCGGTGAGATCGGAAACGGGACGCGCAGCGGGAAGCGTGCTCTCGGGTGAAAGGGTCTTCAGAAAAGGCTCGAGCACGGTGCGGCGGTCATCGCACAAGATGACATTGGCGCGCGAACCAAAGAACTGGGCGATGAGCACTCGACCTGATGAGAATTGAAATGAGATCTCACGGTCGGTCGCCGAGATCATGACGGCCTCCAAGTTTTCGCCAATGATCGGGGAGAAGAAGTCGACCGAGTTGCGGCGCGCCCGGGCGAACGACGCGCGATGGAAGATCGAGTTCGCCGAGGGCTCGCAACTGATCAGCACCGCATGTGAGCGGTCGGCCTCCTCGAGATCTTCCTGGAGGAGCAAGACAAGCTCATTGCGATTCTGCGAGAATGCTTCACGGAGCCGGCATCCCTTCAGACGCCGGTTGAGGTCTTCTGCAATACCCTTGAGTGTGTAATAGTTTGTGACCACGGCCGTGTGGATATTCCATTGAACTTCACGAAAAACGGAGGGAAATGCAATTTTCGCTGTGGATAAGTCGTGGAAAAATGTGTATTGCTGTCCCTGCCAATTATGCGTATCTTTATATGTTTTGGGGGAATTTCACTGGGAGCGAATGTGGTCTCTAGCATGACAGGATATGGCCGTGCCGAGGTCGAAGGGCACGGATTGTCGGCCTTCATCGAGGTCCGAAGTGTCAACAGCCGTTATCTCGATGTGACGGTCCGAACACCGCGTGCCTTGTCCCATCGTGAGAAGGACATCAAGGATCTCATCCGGGGCGCGCTGAGCCGCGGAAGCGTCAACGTCACGGTGAAGGTCGAGCGCAACGCAAACGGCGCGGCGCCGCTGCGCGTCAACACGGAAGCAACGAAGCAGTACGTGAAGCTGCTCAATGAGGTTCGTCGGACGGCCAAACTTCGGGAGCCCGTGAAGCTTGCGCATCTGCTGAGCTTCTCCGAGATCTTCGAGCCCGTGGATGAAGAGGACAGCGACGAGCGCGATTGGGAAGTGATCCGCGATGGGATCCGGCAGGCGCTGGCCGATCTGAATGTGATGCGCGCGAACGAAGGCGCGGAGCTGGCCAAGGACCTCCGCGCACGCGTGCAATCGATCGACAACATCCTGGTCGACGTGGAACGGTCGTCGAAGGAGCGCATCCCGGAGGAACGGAAGAAGCTGTTCGAACGCGTCGAGCAGCTGGTCAGCGACAAGGCGATTGTCGATCAGAACCGCCTGGAACTGGAGATCGTGCTTCTGGCAGAGAAGCTCGATGTGACGGAAGAATGCGTGCGCTTCCATACACACAACAAGTTCTTCCTCGAAGCGTTGGGAAAAAAGGAAGCGGCCGGACGAAAGCTCAATTTCCTCATCCAGGAGATGAACCGCGAAGCGAACACGATCGGTTCGAAGACGAATGATGCGCCCATCGCGCATATCGTGGTACAGATCAAAGAAGAGCTGGAAAAGATCCGGGAACAATTGCAGAACATTGAATGAAGGGACTTCTCATCGTCGTTGCGGCTCCGAGCGGGAGCGGGAAGACGACCATCGCCAAGGCGGTCATGCAGCGCCATCCCGAGATCCTGTTCTCGGTCTCGGCGACAACGCGGACGATGCGTCCCGGGGAAACCCATGGGAAGGATTACTTCTTCCTGACTCGCGAGGAATTCGAGACACGCATCGCGGCGAACGATCTGATCGAGTATGAGGAGATCTACGGTAATCTCTACGGGACATTGAAAAGCGAGGTCGATCGGGCGCTGGCCGCGGGACGCGTGATGCTCTTCGATGTCGACGTCAAAGGAGCGCTTTCCATCAAACGGCTCTACCGGAACGACGCCCTGCTCATTTTCATCTCCCCGCCGAGTGTTGACGAATTGCGGCGCCGGCTGGAGAATCGGAAGACGGAGGATGCCGCGACGGTCGAACGCCGGATGGCACGCGTCGCGATGGAACTGGAGTTGGGAAAGGAATTTGATGTCCGGGTCGTGAACGACGATCTGGACCGCGCGGTGAACGAAGTGAATGCACTCGTCAATGCGCGCATCGCAAGGATTGAACAACTAGAACCGTGAACCGTGAGGAGGAAGTACCGTGTCTGTAAAACCCATACCGATGCAGGAATTCACCGACAAGGTCGGGAACATCTACGAAGCGATCGTCGCAACGGCGAAGCGCTCCCGTCAGATCCATGACGACCTGAAGATCGAGCTCGCCCAGCGGCTCGAGACCATCAAGGCGCTCACATCGACGACCGAACTCGAGGAAGACCTTGAGGTTACGACGACGAATCCTGACCAGCTGAAGATCAGCCTGGAGTTCGAACAGCGTCCTAAGCCGACGGAGACGGCGCTGCAGGAAATGACGGACAAGACGGTGACGTTCCGGTACAAGGAAACGGCCCCCGTCGTGCCGAAAGAACCCGAGACCGAATAGCGACAACACCGGCAACAGCCATGCGTGGTGCGCACATCCTCGTCGGCGTGACCGGCGGCATCGCCGCCTACAAGGTTTGCTATTTCGTGCGTGAACTCGCACGACGCGGCGCCGACGTGCGCGTGATGATGACCGAGGCCGGTCAGCGGTTCGTTACGCCGCTCACGTTCTCTGCGCTCTCCCGGTATCCGGTTGCGGTCGACCTCTGGACCGCGGACCAATCGTCGGGTACAGACATCAGCACGCGGCATATCCACCTGGCGAACTGGGCGGATGTGCTCGTGATCGCCCCAGCGTCCGCAAACACCGTTGCCAAGTTCACGCATGGCATCTCGGACAATCTGTTGACCGTCGTGACGCTCGCTTGTTCCCGTCCGATCATTCTCGTCCCCGCGATGGATGCCGACATGTATCTGAACGAAGCGACGCAACGCAATCTTGCGGTCCTCCGTGAGCGCGGGTTTCATGTCATGCTCCCCGGATCGGGCGAGCTCGCCAGCGGACTGAAAGGTCCGGGACGCTTGCCGGAGGTCGAAGAACTGGTGGCGTACGTCGGGGGCATTCTGAAACAAGCCCACCGGGATTTGCGCGGGAAGCGGATCGTCGTGACGGCGGGACCGACATACGAGGCCATTGACCCGGTTCGCTTCATCGGCAATCGGTCGTCCGGGAAGATGGGATTCGCGCTGGCGAACGCCGCGGCTCAACGGGGCGCGGTCGTCACTCTGGTGGCGGGTCCGACGCACCTGGAGACCCCCCGGAAGGTGAAACGCATCAATGTTGAATCCGCGCTCCAGATGTTCAACGCCGTCCAACACCATGCGAAAAACGCGCAGGCGGTCGTCATGGCTGCCGCCGTCGCGGATTACGCTCCTGCACGCATGGCAAAACAGAAGATCAAGAAGACGGGCGACGATGTTCCGGAGATCGCACTGACGCAGACCCCCGACATTCTTGGCACGCTCGGGAAGAAGAAGGGGAAACGGCTGCTTGTCGGATTCGCCCTTGAGACCGAGCAAGAGGAACGCAACGCGAGGGAGAAACTGAAGCGGAAGAACCTCGATCTCATCGTCCTCAACTCGCTTGCAACGCATCGGACCGTCTTCGGGAGCGACTCGAATATCGTCACCATCATTGATGCGTCAGGGACAAAGCAGGAACTTCCCGAACTGCCGAAGTTCGATGTGGCCCATCGGATCCTCGATCGCCTGGCGTTGAAGTGGCGTAAAAAGTAGCCCCACCCCGGATTACTGATTACTGACTACTTACTACTGCTTTCCATGTCCTTCCACCCTGACGCAGAAAAGATCTTAACCGATGCCCAGAAGTTCCTTCGTCAACAGCAGGAACTGTACGGCGAGGTCGTGTATATTGATGCACACGCTGTCGACACGCAAAGCAACGACATGAAGAAACGGTCCGCCGCAAGCTCGCCCCCTAAACCGACAGCGCCCGCCTCATCCGAGTCCACCCTGTTTGCTCTTCCGCCGTCGCTGGAAGAAGCACACCCGTTTCCCGATGAACCGTGGACCGCAGCGACGACGTTGCCTGGAATGAACGAGATGATCTGCAATTGTCAGAAATGCGGCTTGGGGGCAACACGAAAGAATTTTGTGTTTGGAGTTGGGAATCCGAAGGCCGATATTGTCGTGGTGGGCGAGGCGCCGGGAGCGGATGAGGATGAACAGGGCGAACCGTTCGTGGGCCGCGCGGGACAGCTGTTGACGAAGATCCTTGAAGCGATCAAGTTCAAACGCGACG
>JBFYQI010000211.1:0-6368 GCA_041302875.1 Ignavibacteria bacterium | reverse complement strand
AGTTCTACGGCTTGTCCGAGAATTATTTGCAGGACTACGTGCCGAATCTCCGGAAGGTCACGCTGGACGATGTGCGGCGCGCGGTGAAGAAGCATTTTCACTACGATGATCTCTTGATCCTTGTGGTCACCAACCCGGCCGAGACGAAGGAACAGATGGCGGGATTGGGAACGATCGAAGAAATCCCGGCCGCGCAGGCGATCGAGTGAGGAGGAAGAAGAATACCACAGATTACACTGATTAACACTGAGCGGTATGTCTCGTGATACTCTGTGCAATCTGTGGTAGAATTCTTCAGACATCATGATTCCTCCGACGCTCAACGTACCCCGGGCACCGTTCCGCTCTCCGGACGACAAGGCCTTCGCCGCTATCTGGTCCCAGCCGGCGATGGCGTCCTTGACGTTTGCGGATGGAACGCCCGCTCCGGCGAATCTCCAAACCGAGATCCGCGTCTTTCACAATACGCGCATGTTCTTCGTACTCTTCACTGCCATATTCGAAGATCTACGCATTGCGCCGGCGTATGTCCCGACCGAACCGGGCAATGGAAAGACGCTGAAGCTGTGGGAGCACAGCGACGTCCTTGAGTGCTTCATCGGTCCGAATGCAGCGGCGGCGAGACGGTACAAAGAATTTCAAGTCGCGCCGGATGGACGGTTCATCGACATTGCGGTCGATCGGGTTGCCAATCCACACTCTGGTGACATGACGTGGAATTCGGGGGCGCGGTTCGCATCCACCGTGGACGTTCTTTCAAAGACCTGGCGCGCAGTCATGGAGATCCCGTGGGAAGCGATCGAGGTCGATTCCTCCAGGACATTCGTGGTGGAGTGCAACTTCTACCGGGCCACGGGAACATTCCACGGCGACGAGCTGCTCGCCTGGTCGCCGACGGGATACGGTGAAAAGTGTTTTCATCGGGTGGAGCACTTTGGGCGATTGCAGATTGTCGATTATTGATCGTTGATCGAAGGAAGGCTTGTGATACGACGTCTTTTCCTGCTGTTTCTCATTGCCAACAGCTATTCGCCAACGGCTGTTGCCCAATCGAAGCTTCTCGTCCCCATGGATCTGACGCAGTCCGATCATTTGAAAGCCTATGGCGTTGCATTCTGGCTTCTGCAGAAGAACGGCGAGGTTGACTGGCTTCTTAATTATCGCGGCGGTTCGTTTCTATGCGACTACTCGGAGGTGCTTGTGCGTGAGTGTCGCGTACGCGGCGTGTCGTTCGAGTCGCTCGGCGCATCGGAGGCGGCCGCGCTCTATGCGGACGTTCAGCGCGAAGATAACAACATGGACGTCGTGCGGTTGGAGAAGGCGCCGAAGGTTGCGGTCTATGTTCCCCCCAACTTCAAACCGTGGGACGACGCGGTGACCATGGCGCTCGAGTACGCCGAGATCCCGTACACCAAGGTGTGGGACGAAGAGGTGCTCAGCGGGAAGTTGGCGGAATACGATTGGCTCCATCTTCATCATGAAGACTTCACCGGACAGTACGGAAAGTTCTACGCCAACTATCGCAACGCCCCATGGTACATCGAGCAACAGTTGTTGTACGAAAGGGAAGCCAAGCGGCTCGGATACCGGAAGGTGTCAGACGAGAAGAAGGCGGTCGCGCGCGCCATCAAGGAGTACCTCGGCAGCGGGGGATTCATGTTCGCGATGTGCTCCGCGACCGACAGCTACGATATC
This sequence comes from Ignavibacteria bacterium, assembly GCA_041302875.1. Lineage (GTDB taxonomy): Bacteria > Bacteroidota > Ignavibacteria > UBA10030 > UBA10030 > JAKAJH01. The sequence goes on along the minus strand of JBFYQI010000211.1, from coordinate 4,673 downwards.
GCGCTGGCGGCGGAGAACGTCGACATCTGCGATGCGATGTTTGACGGAGACCCCGCCGATCGGGATGCCCAGCAGCGACTCGATTTTACGAAAACCCTCGCCTTCGAGAATTTCGCCCTCGACATGAATCCGCTGCGGTACGAGTACTCCGACATCGACATCCCACCGAGCGATCCCCCTCCGATCCGCGATCCGAACACGGATTACTTCACGCTCTTCGAGTTTTCGGCAAAGTATGATCCGGTTCCGACCATGCTCACCCAGGGACACGCGAACATCATTCGGGGATTCATGGGGCAGACGACGGCGTTTCGCAAATCGTTGATCAAGCGGACGGTGACGATCCTGGCGGAGCGTGAGGGAACGGACGAGGTGCGGTATATCCATGGCAACTTCGGGAGGGGAACCTTCACGTGGTACAGCGGTCACGACCCGGAAGATTACCAGCACGCGGTAGGAGATCCGCCGACCGATCTGACGCTGCACAAGAATTCTCCGGGATATCGGCTCATTCTCAACAACGTGCTCTTCCCCGCGGCAAAGAAGAAGCAGCAGAAGACGTAGCGTTGGAATCCGCCTTTGGGTAAAATCCCAAAACAGGGCGCTAACCAATTGTGCATGATGAATATTTGGGAAATGACCGATTGCAGCGCGTGGGGGGCGATTTTAATCCAGGAGTGGATGTCAGAATTCGAGGTTTTCCTCGGGGGGGCTTAAGCCCCTTAAGCCCCCTAAGCGGCCTAGGCGCCCTAAGGGGCGGGCTCCGCATGGATCATCACCCGCCGCACCATCCGAAACCTCCGATGTATCTCCCCCTCCACGTCCGATATCACCCGATGCACGTCCCCCAACGTCCTCTGCCCATCGATCTCACACGTTAACGTGAGATTGAACATCTCCCCCTCACGCAAGATCACCAGGTCGCGACATCCGCTCACTCCCTCGCGACTCGCCGCCAGCGCCAGGATCTCCTTCGAAAATCGCAGCTCCGAATCCGTCACATTCGCCAAGACCTGCTCGGATACGTGAAATTCCTCCATGTGGATGGTCACCTTCCCAACCCCTCCGATCTCTCGCCGGATATCCTCTTCAACCTCCGACGCGATGTCGTGCGCCTCCGGAAAACTCTTCCCCCGCTGATATTCAACATCGAAGTCGATGTAATATTGTCCCTCCGTCACGTGCACTTCCAGATTATGCGGCGCACGCAATCCCTTGTTCACGACGATCATCCGGATCTTGTCGATGATCGTCTCGTCATTGCTGATGAACGGCTCGCCGTGGACCACGACGTCTGCATAGGGATGGACAACCTGCACCGCTTCTTCGACGGCATCCATGATGGCGTGCGCACGCTGGAAGGGAACCGTTCTCCGGATGGCGATCGTCGCGTCAACAAACAACTTCGGACCAGACGGACGAATGCGTACGGATCGCAGTTCCTCAACGCCGTCAATCGAGCGGACGGCCGACTCGATCCGGGCGCGCAACTCCTTTGGCGTCCGGTCCATCAGCGCGTCGATCGTGCGCCGGCCCAGACGATAACTCACAAACAGCACCAGCAACGCGACCGCGATCGCCGCAACAGAGTCGAACACCGGATAACCAAGCGCAACGAATCCCAATCCCGCAATGACCGTCAGCGATGACCAGATGTCGCTCGAAAAATGAAGCGCGTCTGCCTCCAGTGCCTGACTGTGGTGCTTCCGGGCCACCCGGTAGAGCGCTCGTGAGCGACTGATGTCAACGACGATCGAGATTCCCATGACGACGAACGCCCAGACACTGGCTTCCACATGGTGCGTCTGCGAGGTCAAGCGATCGATCGCTTCCCATATGATCCAAACGCATGTCGCCACAAGCAGGAGCGTCTCGACAAACGCAGAGATATTCTCGACCTTGCCGTGACCATATTGATGGTCCTCGTCCGCTGGTTTGTCGGCGATGGTGACCGCAAAATAGGTGATGATGGCGGCCATCAGATCCAACCCTGAGTGCGCCGCTTCCGAAAGCAGGCCCAGGCTGTTCGTCTCGAGGCCGACGATCAGCTTGAAAAGCGTCAGAAACACCGCAGCCCCAACGGACGTTAGCGCAATACGCTTCTTTTCTCGGCTTGCGAGCAGGCTTTCCATGGCAAACAATATACGAGAAATTGACGTGAGCGACGAGCCTTGAGTTTCCTCGGCATTTCCAGTAAATTTGCTGACTCTGTTCCTGATTGTGTCACGGTTCAAAAAGGGCTCGCATGCAGATTCGACCAGCCGTTTTCCTGCCCCCCGCGCTCTTCCTTTTTCTCATGCCGACCACTGCTCAGCCGATTGTGTATCCGAAAGCCAAAACCGTCGATGTTGTCGAACGTTATCACGGAACACAGATCTCCGATCCGTATCGGTGGATGGAAGATGAGAATGCGCCGGATCTAAAGACGTGGATCGATGCACAGAACGCGTTAACGAATTCCTATCTCGGCTCCGTTGAAGGACGAAAGAAAATCCAATCGCGGTTGACCGAGCTCTGGAATTATCCGCGCTACAGCGTTCCCTTTCATCGCGGCACGCAATACTTCTTCTCGAAGAACGACGGATTGCAGAATCAATCGGTGCTCTATTCGCAGACCGGCCTCGCCGGTGAAGCTCGGATCCTTCTCGATCCGAACACGCTCTCCTCAGACGGTACGATCGCGCTCTCGTCCACATCGATGTCCAAGGATGGCTCGCTGATGGCGTACGGTCTCTCCGCGAGCGGCAGCGACTGGCAGGATGTGCATGTCCGCTCGGTCGCAACGGGAAAGGATTTCGACGATGTGCTCAAGTGGTGCAAGTTCGCCAGCGTCGCCTGGAAGCATGACAACTCCGGGTTCTTTTACAACCGCTTCCCCGATCCGAACACGGTTCCGAAAGGACAGGAGAGCTACAACAACAAGGTGTACTGGCACACCCTTGGAACGCCGCAATCGGCCGACAAGCTCGTCTACGAACGGCCCGATGCTCCCGACCTGAGCTTTTCCCCCTTCATCACCGATGACGGCGCGTACCTTGCGCTCGTCATTTGGCGCGGCACCGACCCGGTGAATCGATTCTATTATCGTCCGCTCAATGCCTCCGGGGATTTCATTCGGTTGATGGATAAGGCAGACGCCAAGTACGATTTTATCGCGAATGACGGCCCCGTCTTCTACTTCCAAACGAATCTCGATGATCCCAAGGACCGCATCATTGCGGTCGACACACGTGACGCCGACCCCTCGAAGTGGAAAACCGTGATCCCGGAACAGAAGGACCCGATCTCCTTCGTCTCCGTCATAAACAATCAGTTCGTTGTGGCGTATCTCCAGGATGCGCATCATGTTCTGCGCGTCTACAACCTCAACGGAGTGTTCGAGAAAGAGATCCCGCTCCCGACGCTCGGCGCCGTCTCGGGGCTTTCCGGAGAGCGGGAGGACACGGAGATGTTCTTCGGTTTCACCTCATATCTCTTCCCGACCACCATCTATCGATATGATTTCGTCTCGGCCACGCTCTCCGTGTTTCGCGAGCCGGGGATCCGCTTCGACGCCTCAAAATACGAGACCAAACAGGTCTTCTATCCCTCAAAGGATGGAACAACAATCCCGATGTTCATCACATACAAGAAAGGCCTCACGCTCGACGGGAAGAATCCGACGCTCCTGTACGGGTACGGCGGATTCAACGTCAGTCTGACGCCGGGATTCTCTGCCTCGCGGATCGTCTGGCTGGAAATGGGGGGGATCTATGCTGTCGCCAACCTGCGTGGTGGAAACGAGTATGGCGAAGAGTGGCACCGCGCCGGCATGCTGGAGAAGAAGCAGAACGTCTATGACGACTTCATCGCCGCCGCTGAGTGGCTCATCGCAAACAACTACACGTCATCCCCCAAGATCGCCATCAACGGCGGGAGCAACGGCGGATTGTTGACGGCGGCATGCATGCTCCAGCGTCCCGATCTGTTCGGCGCTGTTGTCTGTCAGGTGCCCGTCATCGACATGTTGCGGTATCATCTGTTCACGGTCGGACGATATTGGATCGGCGAATATGGAAACGCCATCGCCAATGCGGACGACTTTAAATACATGATGGCTTACTCACCGCTACATAATGTTCGGAAGGGGGTCGCGTACCCACCGACGCTTATCACGACGGCTGACCACGATGACCGTGTCGTCCCTGCGCACGCGATGAAATTCGCCGCCACGCTCCAGGCGAACGACGCGGGAACAAACCCCATCCTTGTTCGCGTCGAGACGAAGGCGGGACACGGCGGCGGCAAGCCGACAGCGAAACAGATCGAGGAATTGACCGACGTCTATTCATTCCTTGTGCGAACTTTTGGCATGAGGCCGTAACATATCGTCGATCGATGAAGAGCGGTTGCGTGAGGTAGAATACTGCGGGGACCCTCACCTGCGGGAGGCATGATGTGAAGATCGCGGTCATTTCCGACATCCACAGCAATCTCGAGGCGCTGACGACTGCGCTCGGGCTCATCCGGTCACGTGGCATCGAAACGACCGTTTGTCTCGGCGACATCGTCGGGTACGGGGCGAATCCGAACGAGTGCGTCGATCTCGTGCGCGAACACTGCGCGGTCGTTGTTCGGGGAAATCACGATGCGGGGGTCGTCGATACGCGCATCAGCGATAACTTTTCACGCAA
>JBFYQI010000196.1:0-2921 GCA_041302875.1 Ignavibacteria bacterium | reverse complement strand
CATCATCGCTGCTCAGGATGGGATTGCGATAGCGGAACTCCGAAGCGTACTCGACCTCCACAGGGATATGTGCATACTGCTCCAACATGTACTCCCCGATCAACGCCGCATGCCAGGAGGTTCCGCACGCCGTGAGAACCAGACGTCGCGCACACATCAACCTCTCAATAACCTGGTCCAATCCGCCAAGCGTTGCGGTTCCCTCCTCCATCAGCAGGCGTCCTCGCATTGCATTCTCTATGGTCGCCGGCTGTTCATGGATCTCCTTGAGCATGAAGTGGGAATATCCTCCCTTTTCGATCTGCTCCAGATCTATATTCAGCTCCTGAACCTCTATGCGGATGGATACCTCGTTCAACGTCGTCGTTTGGACCCATTCCGCAGTCGCGACGGCCACTTCTCCATCTTCCAGAAATGAAACGCGTCGCGTGTGGGCGATCAGCGCAGAAGGATCGGATGCCACGAACACTTCGCCGTCGCCGTAGCCAATGACGATCGGACTCCCTTTCCGCGCAATAATGAGACGGTCCGGTTGCCGCAGGCTCATCACCACCAGGCCATACGTCCCGGTCACTCGGGCGAGCGCCTGCCGCACCGCCTTCTCGATCGATCCTGTTTCCTTCAGATGCTCCTCGATCAGGTGCGCCAGGACCTCCGTGTCCGTCCCTGAGCGAAACGCGTGACCGGCCGCCTCCAGTTGAGTCTTCAGCGACGAGAAGTTTTCGATAACGCCGTTGTGGATGACCGCGATCGATCCGCTGCAGTCCAGATGCGGGTGCGCGTTCACGTCGGACGGCACGCCGTGCGTCGCCCAGCGCGTATGTCCCATGCCGGTGGTCGCATGGATGGGGGCGGCATCACACACTGCTTCCAGCGCGGAGACCTTTCCGACGCGCTTCCGGACTTCGAGAGCGCCATCGACCATCAGCGCCAGTCCGGCAGAATCATACCCACGGTACTCCAGGCGCTTCAGACCGTCCAGCAGGATCGGAACGCACTCCTTCTTCCCGATGTAGCCCACGATGCCGCACATAATGCCTCTCCTTATTGGTCTCGCAACATGAGAACAGCCATCATCCTGCCCGATTGGGCACCGTCCCGCCGATGAGAGTGAAACCGTCGGTCGCAGATGGTGCAGGCCTGCGAACGCTCGATCTGCTCACGGGGAACACCCGCTTCTGTCAATTGCCGTTCATTCTCTGCCTTTAGATCGACGTACCATCGCCCTCCGCGCTCTGCTGCAGCGGTCGAAGGAAATCGTCGTGCGACATCCTCGCCGACCGCATAGCAACATGGGCCGGCTGAAGGACCGATCCAGGCTCGAATGTCCGCAGGATCAACGCCGTGCTTCGAATGCAGCTCACGAATCGTCTCTTCCGCGATCCGCTCCGCTGATCCCCGCCATCCTGCATGAACGGCGGCTGCGATCCCGTGCACAGGGTCAACAAGGAGCATCGGCACACAGTCCGCAACGGTGACGACGAGCGCCACATTCCGTGCCGATGTCACGAGCGCGTCGCACGCATGATATTCCCCGGCATCCGAGGCATGGCGAATCGTCGCTGAATGCACCTGGTGCGGAAATGCCAACTCACGCGGATGCACACCGAGTGTATCGAAGAACAATCCTCGATTGATCTCGACAGCGCTCGGTTCGTCGCCGACCCGATAACTCAGGTTCAGTCCGAGCGGCGGCCGACTGACGCCGCCGAGTGCCGTGCTCATCCCGGCGACAACAAATCCCAGTGAAGAGAAGATCGACGGTCGAACGATCTCGATGCTCATCCCGCGTCCCGCAACGTCCGCACGAGCGTGATCACAAATGAGGTCCCCGAGCCGATGGTACTCTCGCACAGGATCGTCCCGCCGAGGTCTTCGATGATCTTCCTCGAGATGGCGAGCCCCAATCCCATGCCTTCCGTCTTCGTGGAGAAGTTTGGTTCAAAGATCCGCTTCCGAATCGCCTCCGGGATTCCAGGTCCATTGTCCGAGATGCGAATCGTGAGGACACTCCCTTCAACCAAAGTCTGGGTGCGAATGGTTCCGCCCTCCGGCATTGCCTGTACACTATTACGCATGATATTCATGAAGACCCTTCGCAGGTGCTCACGGTCGGCAACCAGCATGCAGGGTTCGCCGACAAACTCCCGTTCAAAACGGATCCCTTCTACACCGGCAAACACTCCGATCGATTCTTCAAGGACCGAGTGCATATCGATCCGCGCATATTCGGGCGGCGGCATCTTTGCGAAATGAGAGAACTCCGTCGCAATGCGGGAGAGCGCGTCGATCTGCTCAAGCACTGTCCGGATGACGCTCTGCAGCAGCTCCTCGCGGTTCGCCGCATTGTCCTGGAAGGCCTGACGTACATGCTGGATGGCGAGTTTCATCGGCGTGAGCGGATTGCGGATCTCGTGGGCCACTTGCTTCGCCATTTCCTTCCAGGCGCCCTCGCGTTCGGCCTTCACGATGTCCGCACGGCTCCGCTGAAGTTCTTTGGTCATTTCGCGGAATGCGCTCGTCAACTCGCCCACCTCATCCGCACCCGCATAGTTCAGCGGGACATCCATTTCCCCTTTGCCGACCTGACGCGCGGCCACCGACAGCTCCCGAATGGGTCCGGCGATGCGCGACGCCAGGACGCTTCCTCCGGCGAGCACGATGACCATCACGATGGCATAGACGCCGAAGACGCCGACATTCCGCTCAGCCACTTCTTCGTCGATCTCCTGCTGGCGGTAGAGCGTTGGGATTGCGACGACACCGACACGCTTTCCTTCCACGGTCAACGGCGCATACCCAACGGTATACGGGATTGCGCCGACCAATTCAGAGAGGAACGCGAAGGGCTTTCCCCGAACAACACTTTCAAGATACGCGAGCCCTTCAAGACGCCGGTCGAAGAGCGATGCGCGAAAGAG
>JBFYQI010000189.1:0-7751 GCA_041302875.1 Ignavibacteria bacterium | reverse complement strand
CGACATCCACTCCCGCGGGCAATTCCAGCTTCATCAGTGAATCGACGGTCTTGCTCGTGGAGTTGAGAATGTCGATCAGTCGCTTGTGCGACCGCGTCTCGAACTGCTCCCGCGACTTCTTGTCGACGTGCGGAGAACGGTTCACCGTGTAGACGCTGCGCTTTGTCGGCAGCGGTATCGGGCCCGAAACCACTGCCCCCGTCGACTTGACCGTCTTAATGATCTTTTCGGCAGACTTGTCGATGAGGTTGTGATCGAAGGACTTCAGCTTGATCCGAATCTTTTGACCCGCCAAGGATCGACTCCTGAAAAAGAACCCGTCCCAGACCGCAGCCCGGGACGGGCATGGTGTGATTACTCAATGATCTTTGCAACAACGCCGGCACCCACCGTGCGACCACCTTCGCGGACGGCAAAGCGCTGTCCTTCTTCCATGGCGATCGGCGAGATGAGCTCGATGTTGATGGCGTCCAGGTTGTCACCCGGCATCACCATCTCAACACCTTGCGGCAAGGTCGCAACACCCGTGACGTCCGTCGTACGGAAATAGAACTGCGGACGATACCCGGTCAAGAAGGGCGTGTGACGTCCGCCTTCTTCCTTCTTCAACACGTAGATCTGGGCCACGAACTTCGTATGCGGGGTGATGGAGCCCGGCTTCGCAATGACCTGACCGCGCTCGAGCTCGGTCTTGTCAACGCCGCGGAGCAACAATCCCGCATTATCGCCGGCACGCACTTCGTCGAGTTCCTTGCGGAACATCTCGGCGCCGGTGATGACCGTCTTTTTGTGGGCACCCAGGCCGATGACCTCGACTTCATCGCCAACCTTGGCATGACCGCGCTCGACACGGCCCGTGCCGACGGTTCCGCGACCGGTGATCGAGAACACGTCCTCGACCGGCATCAGGAACGGCTTGTCGACATCGCGCTGGGGCAGCGGAACATACGCATCGACTGCATCCATGAGTTCCATGATGCTCTTGAACGCCGGATCGTCGGGCTTGACATCAGGACGCAGGGCCGCTTCCATCGCCTTCAGGGCGGAGCCGCGCACGATGGGGATCTCGTCGCCGGGGAAGTCGTACTTCTTCAGAAGATCGCGAACTTCGAGTTCGACCAAGTCCAGCAATTCGGGATCATCCACCGCATCGCACTTGTTCATGAAGACGACCATGCGGGGAACGTTCACCTGGTGCGCCAGCAGGATGTGTTCGCGGGTTTGAGGCATCGGGCCGTCGGTCGCCGCAACCACGAGGATCGCACCGTCCATCTGGGCGGCACCCGTGATCATGTTCTTGATATAGTCGGCGTGACCCGGGCAATCGACGTGCGCGTAGTGACGCTTCTCAGTGGAGTACTCAACGTGGGCGGTGTTGATCGTGATTCCACGGGCTTTTTCTTCCGGCGCGTTGTCGATCGAATCAAACGTTCGGATTGCGGACAAGCCCTTCTTCGCCAACACCATCGTGATGGCGGCCGTTAATGTCGTCTTTCCATGGTCGACGTGACCGATGGTGCCGACGTTCACGTGCGGCTTACTGCGGTCGAATTTTTCTTTCGCCATTGGTTGGTCTCCTATTGGTTGAACTGCTGTACTCGTTTACGTTCTTGGTTTAAGCGCCAGCCCTATCTTTGCCGCGCACTTTCTCAATGATCTGATCCGCGATCGACCGCGGGACCTGCTCGTAGTGCGAAAACTGCATCGTATACAAGGCTCGTCCCTGCGTCATCGATCGAAGCTGCGTTGCATAGCCGAACATCTCGGACAATGCAACGAACGCTTTCACGACCTGCGCATCCTTTCGCGGCGCCATTCCTTCGATCTTGCCGCGACGGGAGTTCAGGTCTCCCATGACATCGCCGAGGTATTCCTCGGGAGTCACCACCTCAACCGCCATGATCGGCTCGAGAAGCACCGGTCCGGCCTTCTTCGCTGCTTCCTGGAACGCCATCGATCCAGCGATCTTGAACGCCATTTCCGACGAGTCGACTGCGTGGAATGACCCGTCATACAATTTCACCTTCACATCCTCGATCGGGTAGCCTGCGAGAATGCCGTTGCGCATCGCTTCGACGATACCCTGCTCGGTCGGCTTGATGTATTCCTTCGGGACGACGCCGCCGATGATGGCGTTCTCGAACTCGAATCCCTTCCCCTTTTCGTTCGGCTCCAATTCGATCCAGACGTGACCGAACTGGCCACGACCACCCGACTGCCGCACGAACTTGCCTTCGGCCTTGACCTTCTTGGTGATCGTCTCTTTGTACGCCACCTGAGGCTTTCCAACATTCGCCTCGACCTTGAATTCCCGCTTCATGCGATCGACGATGATCTCGAGATGCAACTCGCCCATCCCGCTGATGATCGTCTGTCCGGTCTCCTCATTCGAGGACACACGGAACGTGGGATCTTCTTCCGAGAGACGGGACAGCGCTTCACCCATCTTCTCCTGGTCCGCCTTCGTCTTCGGCTCGATGGCCACATCGATCACCGGATCCGGGAATTCCATACGCTCGAGAATGATGGGATCGTCCTCTTCCGTCAGCGTGTCGCCCGTCCGGGTGTGCTTCAAGCCGATGGCCGCGACGATATCGCCGGAAAACGCTTCCTGGACCTCTTCCCGATGGTTTGCGTGCATGCGAAGAATTCGCCCGACACGTTCGCGCTTGTCGGAAACGACATTGTAGACGTACGAGCCCGCCGAAAGCGTTCCTGTATAGATGCGGAAGTACGTCAGGCGTCCGACGAACGGATCGCTCATGATCTTGAATGCAAGAGCCGTGAATTTTTCGTTGTCCGCAACCCGGCGAACGACGTCATCCTTCCGGTGCGGATGATGGCCGTGCAATTCCCCTTTGTTGAGATCCTTCGGCGCCGGGAGAAAGTCGATAATGCCGTCCAAGAGGCTCTGAACGCCCTTGTTCTTGAACGACGAACCGCAAAGCACCGGAATGATGCTCACCTTGAGCGTGGCCCGACGAAGGACATCGCGGACTTCCTCGGGGCTGATCACCTTCCCCTCAAGATATTTTTCGAGGAGGGTATCATCTTCGTCTGCAACGGCTTCGAGCATCTTCTGCCGGTACTCGGCTGCACGGGACTTCAACGACTCTGGGATATCGATATCGTCGAACGTTGTTCCCTGCGTGTCCTCGTGGAACATGCGGGCTTTCATCGTGATGAGGTCGATGATCCCGGCGAACATCTCCCCTTCACCCACAGGAATATGCACCGGAACGGCATTTGCGCCGAGGCGCGATTTCATCATCTCCACGACGCCAAGAAAATCAGCTCCGGCCCGGTCCATCTTATTGACGAACGCGATGCGCGGAACGCCGTATTTGTCCGCTTGACGCCACACGGTTTCAGATTGCGGTTCCACGCCCCCCACAGAGCAGAAGAGCGCGACGGCTCCGTCCAAAACGCGCAGCGATCGTTCGACCTCGATCGTGAAATCGACATGACCCGGCGTATCGATGATGTTGATGCGATTGTTCCGCCAGAAGCAGGTCGTGGCAGCGCTCGTGATCGTGATCCCACGCTCTTTTTCCTGCTCCATCCAGTCCATGGTCGCGGCACCGTCATGAACCTCGCCCATCCGGTGCAGACGTCCTGTATAGAACAGGATGCGCTCCGTGGTCGTGGTCTTGCCGGCATCGATGTGCGCCATAATGCCGATGTTGCGTGTTCTTTCGAGTGGGTACTCGCGAGGCATACTAATCCACTACTCCCGATCGTCAATCCAGCTCATACCACACCGGATCGGTCGTGTCGTGTTTGCTTGAAATGAATGTCTGGTTTAGGACCAGTTCGAGTTCCGGCTTACCACCGGAAATGCGCAAACGCTTTGTTCGCTTCCGCCATGCGATGAACATCATCGCGCTTCTTGACGGCGCCGCCTTCACCGACGGCAGCGGCCATCAGTTCGGCTGCGAGCTTTTGCGCCATGGACTTGTCCGAGCGATCTTTGGCGTTGGAGATCAACCACCGGATTGCAAGAGCGGTTCGCCGCTCGGGGCGAACTTCTGTGGGAACCTGATAGGTCGCACCGCCGACTCTGCGTGCCCTGACTTCGATCAACGGAGAAGCGTTGTTCATCGCCTTTTGGAACACTTCGACCGGGTTTTTCTCGGTCTTCTTGGCGACGAAGTCGAGCGCATCATAGAGAATGTTGCGCGCGATATTCTTCTTTCCTTGCTGAAGAAGGCTGTTCGTGAAGCGGGAGATCATCAGATCTCCATACTTCGGGTCCGGCGTCAAACGCCGGCGAGATGATTTCTTCTTTCTCATTCGTTCAGTGATCCACTACTTCTTGGGGCGCTTGGCCCCATACTTTGACCGGCCCTGCTTCCGGTCCTGGACGCCCTGCGTATCGAGCGTTCCACGGATGATATGATACCGGACGCCGGGAAGATCCTTCACACGGCCGCCGCGGATCAGCACGATCGAGTGCTCCTGAAGATTGTGGCCCTCACCCGGAATATAGGCGGTGACCTCGATCCCGTTGGACAACCGGACACGGGCAACCTTGCGGAGCGCCGAATTCGGTTTCTTCGGTGTGGTCGTGTAGACGCGCGTGCAGACACCGCGCTTCTGCGGGGACGACACCAGCGCGGGAGACTTGCTCTTCCAAGCCACCTGCTCTCTGCTTTTCCGGACGAGTTGATTAATGGTCGGCAACGAAAATTCTCCTCCGCTTTTTCAGCGGCTCAATCAATTCACATCAAATGAAGCTTTGCAATATAACTATTTATGCCCTTTTTGTCAACTCCGACGTTTCAGAAAAGAGCCGAATTCCGTCCTTTGTCAGGCCGGAATTTCTGCAGCTTTTCGGCCCTTTTTGGGAGACTCCGCTTCGGCCATCGGTTCGCTCGCAGCTTCGTCGGTCTCCCCTCCTTCGACAACGACCAGGCTCTTGAATTTCTTCTGTCCTGTGCCGGCCGGGATCAGGTGACCCATGATGACGTTCTCCTTCAGACCGAGGAGGTGGTCGATCTTTCCTTCGATCGCCGCATCGGTCAACACCTTGGTCGTCTCCTGGAACGAGGCGGCCGAAATGAAGCTGTCGGTCGTGAGCGAAGCCTGCGTGATTCCCAACAGGATGGGCTCGGATGTTGCGGGCTCTGCATCGCGGACCTCCGCGACCTTTTTGCTCTTCTTCTTCAGATCCACGTTGATCTCGCGGACCAGCTTCCGCAAGGCGATCTGCCCATTCCGGAATTTTGCATCGCCCTTGCTCTCGACAACCTGCTTGTCCGCCAAGCCGTCGTTCTCGTCGCGCAGCCGCGCCTTGTCGACGTGGTCGCCTTCGAGATATCGCGTGTCGCCCGGATCGACGATGCGCACCTTCTGCATCATCATCCGCACGATAACCTCGATGTGCTTGTCATTGATCTTCACACCCTGCATCCGGTAGACTTCCTGGATCTCGTTCACCAGGTACTCCTGAACCGCAGTCGTCCCCTTGATGCGCAGAATGTCGTGCGGGTCGATGGAGCCGGCCGAAAGCCGCTCGCCCGCTTTCACGACGTCGCCGTCCTGAGCGTGCAAGTGCTTCCCGAGCGGAACAAGATACGTTCGCTTGTCGCGTCCGTCATGGCTGGTGACAAACACTTCGCGCGAACCACGCTTCGGTTGACCGATCGTGACGATGCCGTCGATCTCGCTGACCACCGCCGGATCGCTCGGATGCCGCGCCTCGAAGAGCTCCGTGACGCGCGGCAGACCGCCCGTGATATCGCGGGTCTTGCCGATGTCGCGCGGGATCTTCACCAGCACGGCGCCTGCTGCGATCTCTTCTCCGTCGTCGACGTTGAGGTGGGCACGGGTCGGCATCGGATACGACGCGACCTTCTGCCCCTTCTTGTTGATGACCGCCAGCGCCGGGATAAGGCTCTTCTCTCGGCTGTCGATGACCACCTTCTGGATGTGTCCCGTCTGTTCATCGGGCTCATCGCGATAGGTGACATTCTCGCGCAGGTCGACGTACTGGACCGTGCCGCTGTGTTCTGAGATGATGACTGCGTTGTACGGATCCCATTCGTAGATGAGTTCGCCCTTGGCAACCTTCTGGTTCTCTTTCACCAGTAAGTGCGCGCCGTACGGAACATCATACTTCGTCAACACGCGGTTGTCCGGGTCGAGGATGTTGATGATGCCGCTCCGGCCGGAAACGATCGGACGCGCTTCCCCTTCCTGTTCGATGTACTTCAAGCCGTCGTACCTCACCTTTCCATCGAACTTCGACATGACCTGCGACTGGGCGGCGATCAAGCTCGCCGTGCCGCCGGTGTGGAAGGTGCGGAGCGTCAACTGCGTGCCCGGTTCGCCGATGGACTGGGCGGCGATGACACCCACCGCGAGACCCGGTTCGACCTGATTGCCCGTCGAGAGATCGCGTCCGTAGCACTTCGCGCAAACACCGCGGCGCGAATCGCACGTGAGCACGGAACGAATGCTGACCGTCTCGATGGAGGTCTCGGAGATCTGTCCCGCCTTCTCTTCGTCGATGAGCTCGCCGGAATGCACCAACACTTGGTTCGAAAGCGGGTCGATGACATCATGCGAGGCCACGCGGCCCAGGATGCGCTCGGCAAGCGGCTCCTTGATGTCTTCCGCTTCCTTCAATGCGCCGGTCGGAACGCCCTGGATCGTGCCGCAGTCCTCCTCGCCGATGATGGCATCCTGCGCGACGTCGATGAGACGACGAGTAAGGTACCCGGCGTCCGCCGTCTTCAAGGCGGTATCGGCCAATCCCTTCCGCGCGCCGTGCGTCGAGATGAAGTACTCGAGGATCGACAGGCCCTCGCGGAAGTTCGCAATGATCGGGTTCTCGATGAGTTCGCCCGTTGCGCCCGAGAGGCTCTTCTGGGGCTTTGCCATCAGACCGCGCATGCCGGCGAGCTGACGGACCTGCTCCTTTGAGCCGCGTGCGCCTGAATCGACCATCATGTACAACGAATTGAAGCCGTCCTTGTCATGCTGGAGCGCGTCGAACAGCCGGTCGGCGATCTTCGTGGTGACACGCGTCCAGATATCGATGACCTTGTTGTACCGTTCACCGTTGGTGATGAAGCCGCGGAAATATTGCGACTCGACGTTGTCGACTTCCTTCTGCGCTTTGAGAATGAGCTCGTGCTTCTCCTTGGGGATGATCACGTCTCCGACGGAAACCGACAGGCCTCCCTTCGTCGCGTAGTTGAATCCGAGCGCCTTCAGCTTGTCCAGGAACTGCGCCGTTTCGAGCGTGCCGCACTTGCGGAACACGGTCGAGATGATCTGGACCAGGCGTTTCTTGTTCAACAGCTCGTTGATGTATCCGACGTTCGGCGGCAGGATGCGGTTGAACAGCACACGTCCCGTTGTCGTCTCGATCTTTGGGCCGTTGATGCGAACAGAAATGCGTGCATGGAGGCCAAGACGTCCCTGATCGTATGCGATGATGGCGTCCTCGGGAGAGGCAAACTGCATGTTTTCGCCAATTTCCCCGGCACGCGACTTGGTCAAATAGTAGCACCCCAAAACTTGATCTTGCGTGGGGGTAACGATTGGGGCGCCGCTGGCCGGCGAGAGGATGTTGTGACTCGAGAGCATGAGCAGACGCGCTTCCAATTGCGCCTCGTACGACAGCGGCACGTGGACTGCCATCTGGTCGCCGTCGAAGTCTGCGTTGAACGCGGTGCACACCATCGGGTGAATGCGAATTGCCTTCCCCTCCACGAGCACAGGCTGGAACGCCTGGATGCCAA
>JBFYQI010000181.1:0-5072 GCA_041302875.1 Ignavibacteria bacterium | reverse complement strand
CTCGGATTGTCCGTGAAGCCGCGTATCTTCATGCGCCGTCCCAGCTCCTTCCAACATTACTGCTCAACCAGATTCTTCAGGATAGCCTCAAGCGTCTTTCCGTGGCGAGGATTATTTGGCTGATCATCATTCATTCGCCAATTTCGTTAAAATTTCACATAAATTTCCAAAATTATGTACAGTATACTTGACATATTGTATAATATAATTTACACTACGATTGAGATACGCTTGATGAATCAACCTGGTATCGACAAATGAAGACGAACCTAAGAAGACTTCGATTTGAACGGGGGGACTTAAGCCAACAGGAACTGGCGGACATGGTTGCGGTTTCCCGACAGACGATCGTAGCGATCGAACGGGGGAACTACAGCCCCTCGGTGAAGCTCGCCCTTCTCCTCGCCCAAAAGCTAGACACCACAGTCGAAGGACTCTTTGAACTGGAGGAAGCCGATCATGATCAAACGAGATAAGATCTTCTATTTCGCATCTGCCATTTCGCTCGTCGGGATTGCGTTGGCAGTCTTGGGGTACGAATTTGCCCTGCTCCTGTTCGTTGCGGCGTACCTGCTTCGTCCCTCACTTCACGAGTTTGGACTCGCAACGCAATATGCGGATGAACGCCAGATCATCATGCACGCTCGATCCGGCAATATCGGATTCATCGTCGTTATCCTTGCAGCAGTCGGCTTCGCTCTCTGGCGCATCTCGCGGGGAGAATCGCCGGAAGAGCTCTACCAACTGATCTTCATCGGGCTTGCCGCACGGGCGATGACGAAACTCATCATGATCGGCGAGTATCGCAAGGCGGGGGTGATCATCATCAGCGCCGTGGGTGCATTCCTGGCGTTCTTCATCATCGCCGAAGGAGGACTCTCCATTGCGTCGTTGTTCGGTGTTGTTCTTGGAGGGATCATCGTCGGTCTCGGCCAATTGGGTCGGAGATTTCCCAGGGTCATGGCTTTCGTCCTGGTGATCATCGTGGCAGCGGTTATCTTCGGCTTCCATCTTTATGATTTTAGAACGGTGAACACAGGACTTTGGCTGTTCTTCGTGACGCCTTTGGTCACGGCGGCTGCTTGCTTGTTTCTCGGAAGCGGCGACAAGGAAGAAAATGTGTCTCCGCGGCTTCGCACAGCCGTGTTCGGATCGCTTGGAGCGGGCGCGGCCGTCATTTTCACATTGCTGCTGATCTTCGGCGGGCGCAACGAACCGGTGACGAGTCGAACGGCAGCCGGGCAAAAGGGGGAAGTGGTGGAGATTCAGAATGTCTCTTGTACGGGATCAGTCGAATATTACCAGGATGGAACGTTGAAGTCCTGCACGCTTGGACGCGAAGACACACTCTCGGGACAACCGCTCCCGTCGGGGACAGTCGTTCATTTGACATCGGAGGGTTCACTCGACTGGTGCTTTCTCCAACAGAACACAATGATCCAGGGGCACCTGTGTCTCGGCTCAGGACACGGCTTCATGACCGGGTTCCATCCTAACGGACGACTCAAGCTGGCGTGGTTGGCTCAAGACGAAGTCATTCAAGGTATCCCTTGCGCGCAATATCGTTTCATGTCCTCCTTGTTCGGCGGAGGGGAACGAACGCTCTTTGATGAGAGCGGTCGCCTCCGCTTTTGCACCCTTTCAAAGGATTTCGTCGTTGAAGGACAGGAAATGAAAAAGGGGGACGCTGTGCAATTTGACGTAAACGGGAGGTTGGTCAGAAACGTGCAATAGCTGTTCCATTCCACAACGGAGGGTCATATGAAGAAGGCCGATTGTTTTGCATTTGTCATCGTTCTGATGATCCTTGCCATTCTCGCTCCGCTTCCCCTTCTCTCTCAAGCAACGGAGGGAACGGTGCGTATCGGGACCTTCGATTCCCGCTGCGTTGCGATCGCCTATGGGAGGTCCGTGGCTTTCATGGACTACATGAACGGGTTGAGGGCAGATCTCCAGAAAGCAAAGGATGAGGGAAACACAGAACGGGTCAAAGAACTTGAACAGCTTGGACCGAACAGCCAGGTGGTCATGCATCAGCAGGGATTCAGTACCGGCAGCGTCGGCAACATCATAGCAAAGATCAAGGACAAGATCCCCGCGATCGCGAAGCAACATTCCGTCGTGCTGATTCTTTCGAAATGGGAGCTCTTTCACCACGATGATTCTGTGGAACTGGTGGACATCACCGATCAATTGGTGAGTCTCTTCACTCCGGATGCACAAACACTTCAGATCGTGAAGGACATTCGGAACATGGAACCTGTTCCGATGGAAGCCGTGTCGGGAGATCCGAGGCGTTGATTCGAACCGAGGAGGAATATTGACTTTCTCTCCAATCCTCCCCACATTCCATCACCTTCATCCGATCGCCCGAGCCTTTCCTGACGCCTGCCCGACCGGACGTGCCTTCCTTGACTCAGTAGCATCCCGTTCGGAAGCTCTGGCTTCTTCCGGCATACCTTCCGAAAAAGGAGCATCGTCATGCGACACAGTCTTGTGTATGCGATGGTGATGTCTATGGTTCTCGCCAGCGCCCCTCTTCAAGCTCAGTCAACTCTTCCTGATCCCTTCGACGGCTCTCACCAGTTCCGGCGGAAGATGCAGATCGTCTCGGTCCGGGAAGGCACGCGTCCCACGCAGGATGTTTACAATTATGTGAACATTCCCGCCGGCTTGGATACCGTGATCGCAGGACTTCCATTCTCTCATTCCGATGGATCGACCTATGGCAACTACAGCATTGCGACGGGCAATTTCTGCGGAGACCGTCTCGATGAGTTCGTGGTCGCGTGGAACAAGGTCGATGGTTCGCTCCGGGTCGCGGTCATGCGGGCGGCGGAGGCCAGTCATGCACAAGCCGTTGTGTGGGAGTTCACATCCCCTCCGGGGTCGGTTTTTGAATTGAAGAACAACTCCTACACGTTGTGCGGCCGCGTTGTCGTGCAGGCCGGACAATTCGACGACGATGCCCAGCAGGAATTCGTCGTGGCCTTCACCGGGTCCGATTCCACCGCACACATTCTTCTCTTCGACACGGATGATAACACGAACTTCCATGTGGAGGCTTCCGTGGCCGAACAGCAGCTGTTCCTGAAAGTTCCCTGGAATGAGTACGGATACGACACTCGAGCCACCCTGATCGACCTCGCCGTCTCGGATCTCGACAACGATGGGATCTCTGAAGTACTTCTGGGATGCATCGAACCGGACATCGCAAACGTGTGGGATATCGCGTTGAAGGTGTATGACTATGATGTGAACGGAAACGTGTTATCGCCAACCACGAAGCGAATCCTGCACTCGCGTTCTACATCTCCGGTCTACACGCCGTTTCATATCAATGTTCTCGCAGGAGAGTATGCTTCCACCGCCGGGATCGAATGTTACGCCTGGTGGAGCGTGGCGGATACGACAGTGACGTCAGCGCGTCTCGACCGTCAGCTGATGCTCCGGTGTGACAAGAACCTGGCGGGCTTCACTGCAGGAACGATACAGCCGGCGATTCGCAATCCGATCCTCGCCAACGGAGATCTGGATGCAGACGGACTTGCCGAAGTGATCATCTCCGACAGAGACTCGATTCGTGTGTATGGCGTGGATACCACACTGACGCTTCAACGCATCTGTATTCTTCGGCCGACGACCAAGGCAGGTGAGATCGTATCCTATTTCAACTATGGCCCAGCTCGGATGTTGGTGGTTGCGGACGTTAATTCTGATTCCACAGCGAACTGGCAACCTGAGCTCGTCGTTCATGAATCGGGATGGAGGACCAGTCCTCCGTACACCGTGTATCGATTGCGGTTCTTCGAGCCTGTCCGTGATGCTATCTCGGGCAAACTGACTGGACTCACATCAGTGTACGAGTACCCGCTCTCTGAATCGGCAAAGAACCCCGTCGCATCCGTCGCCGCAAGCTTTGACCGGGATGATATCCGGCTCGGGACACCGCTCGTTTTCTCAAAAACGGCGATCATTCAACCGCTGGTGATCCTCAATGCGCCGCCGGTCCATTACGATGTTCTGAGTGGCACGTCCTATGACGTCTGCAAGGCGTTCGGCAGCATACCGTGCAGTTTCGTCTCGACGTACGAGAAGCAGTCAGGAACAACCTTGGAGGTCGAGACCCAGATCAGCAAGACCTGGAACACGTCGTTCACCGGCAGCGCAGGAATCAGCTTCCTGGGCGCGTCGATCGGCATGAACATCGAAGAAAAGTTCGGCGCGCATTTTTCTAAACAGACGGGATCGTCCAATACGATCAGGATCGGCGTGAGCATCGATGCGCTCGCGGACGACATGATCTATGCGACGGTTGCGCGGTACGACATCTGGGAGTATCCCGCCTTCATGGGGGACGATGAGATCGGTGCGGTTCTGGTGGTCGACCCGAACAGCGCCACCATTCAGCATGGATGGTTCGCGACGAAGGATTGGAATGCGAGCACGTATGTTCCCGATCACGAAGTGGGGAACATCCTCTCGTACCGACGGTATGGCGACCTGCTCGACAACCCAAATCTCAGGACACTTATCAAGGGCTCGAACACCGTGTTCTTCTCACTGAACGCGACTTCGTCTCCGAAATGGTACCTGACCTTCGCCGACTTCGCGTCGTCTGGAACGACGACATCGAGCACACACAACATGCAGATCGGCGGCTCGATGAGCGTCGTGGGGAACCTCTTCGGCATCTCGGTTGGTGTGAAGCGTGATTATTCCAGTGAGGAGGTCTACACACATCAGACCAGCGTGATGACTGACCTTTCACTCAAGATGCAGCTCGGTGGCATCGATGAAGGTATCGGCGAGGTGGCGTATCAGGTGACCCCGTACACGTACTGGGCGAAGAACGGCGCGCTCGTGCTCGACTATGCGGTACAGCCGGCGCTCGCCGAGCCGGGATATACGCCGACGTGGTGGCAGGTGCGATACAACAAGCCCGATCCGGCATTCATCCTTCCGTGGCGGTATGATCCCGAGAAGGGGAAGACACTGGAAGATCCCGCAAAGCGATTTCAGATGAAGGACATTTCGTTCTATCCCCCAGATCCCGTTCATGGCGACACGGT
>JBFYQI010000168.1:0-4434 GCA_041302875.1 Ignavibacteria bacterium | reverse complement strand
TCTGCACGTTCTTCAATTCCTTCATTCCCTTCATGCCTCTGCGATTCTTGAATGTCAATCCCCGCTTCCCTTCTCCCAGCATGCGGGGAGCAATGAAGCAATGGAGACGGTCAACAGCGTTGTGTGCGAGGAACGTTTCCGCCGTGTGCGCTCCCCCTTCGACGAGCACCGATGTGATGCCATATCGACCCAGCGCCTGCAAGATCCGTTTTGGTGAAAGCGTTCCCCTCTTCCCTGTGACAACGACCTCCACACCTCGAGCCTCGAGCCTCTGGCTGAGCAACCGGTTCTTCCTGACTCCCTCTTCGCTTGTTATAACGAGGGTCCGCGCATCATGGTTCCGAATCATCCAGAGGCGCTCCGTGATTCGAAGCGATCCATCGAGCACGACACGGATGGGATCTCTTCCACGCACAAGGCGGACCGTCAGCAACGGATCGTCCCGCAGAGCTGTTTCCGCTCCGACAAGGACCGCGTCGTACTGTGCCCGCAATGCATGTCCCCGCGTTCGCGAATCCGCGGAGCTGATCCATCGGGAGTCCCCGTTCGCGTCCGCGATCAAACCGTCCAGCGTCATGGCGAGTTTCATCCCCACGAATGGCGTCCCCGTTCGCATGAAGGTCATGAATCGTTCGTTCAGCGCTTCGGCTTCCTTCCGGAGCGCTCCGAGTTCCACCGTGATCCCCGCGTCGCGCAACCGTTTGATCCCGCGTCCCCGCACGAGAGGATTCGGATCGCGCGAAGCGATCACCACCTTGCCGACTCCCGCCGCGATGATCTGATCTGCGCACGGGGGCGTCTTGCCGTAATGTGCGCACGGCTCCAGGTTCACGTAGAGGGTCGCACCGCGCGCTCGGGTTCCTGCTTCATGAAGTGCGTGGACCTCCGCATGGGGACCGCCGAACGTTCGGTGCGCTCCTTCGCCAACGATCGTTCCGTCCCGCACGATCACGCAGCCGACCATCGGGTTCGGACTGACCCAAAGTCTTCCCGCTTCCGCGAGTTCCAGACACCGACGCATCGCGCTCTCCGCCACGGGCTTCTTCATCGTTCCCACTCCACCCTCAGTTCATCTCCGACACTCAGTCCCAACATGAGCGCGGCACTCCGTTGATCAACGACGATCTCCACCAGACCACCGCTTCCGATGACAAGGCCTGGATCTCCATCCGGCAATTCTGCGAACGTCTTTGCCCATTGACGGATCCGACGGCGTCCGATGCAGACCGCAACGCGGGGTTGTCGCACCGTCGCATCCAGGCGGAGATTCGTCACGACGTTCCCGAATCGATCGATGTGGAGGACCGACGGACGAGCCGCGCTCTTTGCATTCGTGACGAAGGGGGAAGCCGCTGGCTCCCGACGCACCATCGCGCCAAGGGAACGAATACTTCCACGCCGAGCAAGAGCCGCCGCCAGCGGTGCGAGAATGTCCCGTCCGTGAAATGTCGCGGACCGCGGCTTCAACTCAAGCCGCCGGATGGCAGCGTCCGTGACGCGATACCGAACGGCGGACGGTTCATCCGCTGACACGAACGAGAGCGTTCCGTTGTCCGGCGAGAGGAACAAATGGCGCTTCGTCTTCAGGATCACGAGCGGGCGATCCGTTCCAACACCTGGATCGACCACGCTAACGAAGATCGTTCCTTGAGGAAAGAAGCGATAGGCGGACCAAAGGAGAAATGCGGCATGCCGGACATTCTGCGGCGCAACGGCGTGCGTGATGTCGACGATGTGCGCGGAGCGTGCGCGGGAAAGAAGAACACCCTTCATCACTCCGACGTACGGGTCGTTCGTTCCAAAATCCGTCAACAGGGCGAAGACCGGCGTGGAATGCGTGAGCGCCATGCGGAAGATCCCTACTTGATCGGAACCGCCTTGCCACGCTTCGCCGACTTGTAGATGGTATCCACCACCTTCATGCGGTGCAGCGCCTCGTCCCCCGTCGAGATGATCGGATGGAGTCCGCGCAGAGCGCCGATCCAATGCTTCAGTTCGTTCTCGTATGACTTTCGGTGAAGCTGTTGGGGAGTGTCGGTGGAAACGGGGGCGACGTTGACGAGATTGTCGTGTACCCGTTTCAAGATGCGGAAGGGATTGAGCGAACCGCTCCCGGCCGTCCCGAAGCAGTCGCAGTAGAAGAAATCGGAATTCGATTCGAACGACCAGCTTGCCTCGATGGTGAGAGTGGAGCCGTTCTTCATCTTCAAATAGACGACTGCGCTGTCCTCAACATCCTTCGTCTGGTGTGAATACGTGTTGGCCGTGACCTCCTTCACTTCCGGATAGCCCATCATCCAGAAGGCGAGGTCGAACATCACGATGCCAAGGTCAAGCACGACGCCCCCACCGGAATGCGCCCGCTTCGTCAGCCAGTCCCTCTGCGGTGCAAGCCTCTTGAACCACCCGGCTTTCGCGTAGAAGATCTTCCCGAGCGCATTCTCCTCGATGAAGCTCTTTAGGATCATCGCATCGGGGCGGAACCGATTGTTCATGCCCACCATCACTTTCGTGTGATGTTTCTTGGCGGCGGCAATGATCTCGACGGCTTCTTTTTCTGTTCGCGCCAACGGTTTTTCGACCAAGAGATGCTTTTTCGCTTCCAGCGCCGCGATCGACACTTCCTTGTGACCGATCGTCGGAACGCACACGACGATGCCATCCAGTTCCTGCTCGGCCGTCAACATCCGTTCGAAGCTATTGTAGTATCGCCGAATGCCGAACTTCTGCGCGACGAATTGCGCCTTCGACCGGTCAATGTCGCAGACCGCCACAACTTCGGCATCCTGGAACCGGGTGAGGATGGGAAGATGCGTGGTTTGTGCAATGGCGCCAAGACCAATGATCCCTACGCGGGCTTTTTCCATGCATTCGCCTCGTGTTCTGCTACCGTGTGGTGTTACCATGCAGGAACTCGCGAACGACGTCCGCGATTCCCGCGCTGTCCAGTTGTTGGAGCCGGTAGAGCTCCGCAGGAGTGCCATGCTCGACGTAGCCATCCGGGATCCCATGGATGCGAACCGACGGCAGCGTTCCACCCAGACGGGCAAATGCCTCGAGCACCCCGGAGCCGAATCCTCCTGTGACCACGTTCTCTTCCACCGTCAGAACGCGGGTGAATCGACGTGCGATCTCGTGGAGTCTTTCTTCATCGAGCGGCTTGATGAAGCGCATGTTCACGACTTCCGCTGAGATCCCCTCCTGAGCCAGCGTTTCTGCCGCCGCGAGTGACGGGGCGACGACATTTCCGACCGCCAGGATGGCCAGATCGGTTCCCGAACGAAGCGACTCGCTCGAACCGATGGGGAGCAGCTCGAAATTCTCACGAACCGGGACTCCCTGGGCGATCCCGCGCGGATAGCGAAGCGCGATCGGTCCCTTGTTGTATTCGACTGCCGTAAAGAGCATGTCCCGCAATTCCTGTTCGTCCTTCGGCGCCATGACGACGATGCCGGGAATACAGCGCAGGTATGAGAGATCCAGCGTGCCGTGATGCGTCGGACCGTCCTGTCCGACCAGTCCGCCGCGGTCCATCACGAACACGACATGGAGATGCTGCAGTGCGCAATCGTGCACGATCTGGTCGAATGCCCGTTGGAGGAAGGTCGAGTAGATGGCGACGACCGGAATGTATCCGTCTGCCGCCATGCCGGCCGCGAACGTCACGGCATGCTGCTCCGCGATGCCGACGTCGAAAAATCGCTCCGGCATCTGTTCCTGCAGCTGCGTCAGTCCGGTCCCGTCGGACATCGCCGCGGTGATGCCGACAACCTTCGGGTTCATCCGGCAGACATCAACAAGGGCCTTGCCGAACAACGCGGTGTATGAAGCCTTCTCTTCCTTCTTGTGCGCTACGCCGGTGATCTTGTCAAATGGCGTGACGCCATGCAGTCGGGTCGCTTCCCGTTCCGCCGGGGCGTAGCCCTTCCCCTTCTCGGTGATCACATGAATGAGAATGGGGCCGCTCAGGTCGCGGACGTGCCGGAAGATCTCCACAAGCTTGATAACGTTGTGTCCGTTGACGGGGCCAAAGTACCTGAATCCCAGTGCTTCGAACAGCATCCCCGGTGTCACGATCGCCTTAAGACCCCGCTCGACATTGTGGGCCGCGACGCGAAGCCGGTCGCCGAACCAATCCAGCTTCCCGGTCAGATCCCAGACGTTCGCCTTGAAACGGTTATAGGTCGGATGCGTGAGCATCTCGGTGAAGTAATTATGGAACGACCAGACGCGCGGTTGGAGCGAGGAGAGCGAGTTCATCTCATTGTCGTTCAGGACGACGATGATGTCCTTCTTGAGCAGTCCGGCGTTGTTCATTCCTTCGTACGCCATGCCGCCGGTCATCGACCCGTCGCCGACGATGGCAACGACCTTGTGCTTCTCGCCGGCAAAATCGCGAGCCGTTGCCATGCCCAATGCCGCGGAGATGGCGGT
>JBFYQI010000142.1:0-3215 GCA_041302875.1 Ignavibacteria bacterium | reverse complement strand
TACTCGAAATCGACGTTCACGGTCTGCGTGTTATTCAGCTTGAAGGTGATATATTGCGCCTTCAGCGCGATCTGATCGATCGGACGGAACGTGATTCCTGCCGTGTAGCTGGGCAGGCCATCAGCGATGAACGATTCCAGCTTTTCTTCAAGATAACTGTAGCCGGCGTACACGGTCGTGTTTGAAAAAACATCGTATCCGAGATTCGCGTAGTAGAAGGTCTTCTCGATCGTGTTGCCGTACAGCCCGCCGGTGAACAGCTTGAGCTGATCAAGTGCCTGCTGCTGCACTGTCGTCGGGTCGGTCGATACCTTCGTGTATTCTCCTTCGAACGAGAATCCATAGAGCGAGGTCGAGAAGTCGAATCCGAGACGCGTGCGCACCAAATCTCCCAGTGTAGCAAGATCCACCGGGGGGAACCCCGGACCAAATTGGTTCGCAGTCAGGATCGGCTCGCGACGGTAGTCGCGGTCATGCGTGAATGAGACCCCTGCTTTCGTCGCTCCGTAACGCGCGCCGAGGCGCCCACCGACCAGCTTCAGAGGCGTGTAGTCAACGCCGGAGGGGCTGTAGATCTCTCCGTCCGTATTGATGTAGCCGGATTCGCTGTTCCCGACATACGCAGCGTAGTCCACATTCAGGGCTCCAAGCGGAACAAACCCGTCGACCTGAAGGAACGCCTGCCCCGGTGCATAGTCTTCCAACGTGATGATGCCGTCGATCGTGGTTTCGTAAGCGATCGGCCGGAAGGCGTACAGGAGAAGTGGCGTTCGGTTCTTGATCTCATTCAGGTTGTTGAACCTCGGGATGAGCAATCCGGCGCGGACATTCAACCAATCGGCATAGGTGTACTTGACCCATGCTTCCTCGATCTTGTACCGCCCCCAGCCTCGCTTCGTATCAAATGTATTGGTGAGTTCGAAATTGACGAAAGCGCTGAAATCCGAACCGAAGTCCTTCTGCAGCAAGAGGTTCAACTGATTCATGTTGAACGACGTCTGGACTTCGTTGGAATTGTGGTTGGTGTAGCGGTAGAACGAGGACTGGAAGTATCCAAAGATATTCAAGCCGCCGTCCTGGCTGAGGGCGAATGACGACACCATCGTCACCAGCACGGCAGCCCACAGAAGTGTACGTTTCATGACTCCTCCTTGATTGTATGAATGGGTGAACATTGCTCCATTGTCAGGCGGTCACAGCGGAACAGCCGGTCGTCCGATACGCGTCTCATCCCGTTCACCATCTCGGACCTCGCAACTCCGGCCTGTTCCGCCGCGTTCCGCTCTCTAGCACTTCAATTCCTCTTGAATGTCCTCGGCATCACACCCGCGGTGCTGCCGGTTGGTAATGCATTTCGTTACCGCCAAGCTGTGTGATCGTGAAGCTTAGCAGGAGTAACCCTGCTGGTGCATCAGGCGGCGCTCCGGAAGAGCGAAAGCTGGACCTGCGCGACTTCCGAGTCAAGGCTCAATTCCCAATCGATGGACTCGTTCTCATGCCAGTAGAAGCGACAATCGGGCGTGTGGCCAGGGCCATCCTCTTCCCAACGATGGCCGCACTCGGTGCATACCTCGGTCCCGTATGCGTTCGTGCGATATTCGGATCGCATTGTCGTTTTCATCACATCACTCCTCGGAAGGTCGTCTCGACCCTATGCCTCCACTGATTCGTCTTTGAACCGTTTCGCCTCGAGCGCCAGCGTCGTGCCACATCCCGGGGCTTTGTGCGTGAACAAGAGCAGTCCGCGCGCCATTTCCCCAAGACGAAGCCGACGAAGGCTCCCTTGGTACCCATTAAGCTTGAGCGTCTTGTCGGCCAGGAATTCATCCCGTGTCTGCCATTCTACACCGCAGAGGGAACATCGCTTGAATGGACAGTTCGATGGGCCTTTTTTTGTCATATTGCTCATGCTCATTTTTTCAACCAATCCCCTTATTTCAAAGCCTGTGCCAATCTTTGTGCAGGGTCAAGTTCTGAGAGGTGCGTCATAATTCATTGTTTTTTGGGATAATTCGACAAGTTTAGGCTTAGGCATGACCAGTCAAGCGGCCGGTCAATGAAAGGGGATTGGCTAAATTTGACCAGATGCTTGTTTCGTGGCTGCTCGAAGGTGCGATCGCCGAGTGGCTCGCAGACGAGCTTCGAATCGGTTGTGGTTGAAGAACTAGTTACGACGGGTTTTCAGACGGCTGGATGCGGATGGGAACACGTTGCGGAAAGCGGAATTCACGGCCGTGGTTCGGGAGTCGCTGAACGGATTGAAAACGAAGGAGAGAAGCGCTTGGTGTACTGAGTTGCTATGTCTCCGCGATGACTTCTTGAACGATGCGGACGAAATCCGCAGGATGGAACGGTTTCTGGATTGCGCGGAGGTGTTCCTCCTTCAATAGATCTGTGATGACTTTCTCCGAAGTATACCCCGAGCAGAATACCGCCCTGACGTTGCGGTCGATCTTTTTCAATTCAACGAAAGTCTGGCCGCCATCCATCTTCGGCATGATCAGATCGAGAATGACAAGGGCGATCTCCCCGTTGTGCTGTTTGTACAGGTCGACCGCTTCGGTCCCGTCCGAGGCGATGAGCACACGGAACCCGACATCTTCCAGCAATTCCCTCCCGAGTTCCTGCATCGTCAGCTCGTCGTCGACCAGCAAGACCAGTTCATTGTTCGACCGCCGCGCGGGCGCCTCCGTCCCCGGATGTGCGAGGGATGACTGTTCTTCGAGGGCAGGCAAATAGACGCTCATGACGGTGCCTTTCTGCTCCTCGCTCTCGACAACGACCGATCCTCCGTGATCCCTGGCGACATTGAACACGATCGCGAGTCCCATGCCCGTTCCTTTTCCCCGGCCGCGCGTCGAGAAGAACGGTTCGAAGATCTTCTCCCGCAGGTCTGCTGGAATCCCTTCCCCCGTGTCGGATGCTTTGATCTCGACTCCGTACTGCGCTTCCTGCCGCAATAGCTTGGGGCTCATGTCTTCTCCGACCTTCCTGTTGCGCACATCAACCGTCAACGATCCGCCGGCGGGCATCGCCTCTTGGGCGTTCAGACACAGATTGAGGACCAACTGGAACAACGAGCCTTGTTCCCCCTTGATGTCGAAGAGTTCGGCATCCACGGTGAACGTCACTGCGATGTTCGCCGGGAAACTGTTCCGAACGGTTCGCTCTACTTCTCCGACGACGGTGCGCAGGTTCATCGGGACGAGTTCCCG
>JBFYQI010000132.1:0-4056 GCA_041302875.1 Ignavibacteria bacterium | reverse complement strand
AACATGCGGGACCTGGCTGACATATGCCTCGAGCATCGAGTTCCGGTCATTCTCTCGACGCAAGTATCGAATCTCCGCGATCTCCCCCCTTTCGTCAGCGGTCATCTTCCTTCGACCTCGGAAACCACTGCCCGCTCGATCGATTCGCTCCTGACCGTTGCCCAAGTTGCCATTGCCCGTAAGGCATTCGAGGGGGCTGAAGCAACATCACGACGCGCCCTCGTATTGGATTCCACGTGTGCGCGGTCTTCATACATCCTCGGTCAATCGCTTGTTGCCCAGCGCCGGTGGGCAGAAGCCTGGACGGCATTTGCCGCCGCCCGAGACTATGATGAACTTCGCTTTCGCATGAGTTCGGATTTCAACCGCCTTGTCCTGGAGTTCAACGAGCCTCCTCTGATCTTCGCAGCGGATATTGAGCAGGCATTTCGCGACTTCTCACGCGATTCGGTCGTCGGAAATGATCTCATCACCGAGCACCTTCATCCGTACGCACGCGGTTTCTTCATCGCCTCGAATGTGTATGCGCACATCATGCGGACCAACGGATTGCTCGCGTCCGAAACGGAGTGGCGACGGCGTGACACGCTCACTGTCGAAGAGCTTTGGGATCTGCGCGCCGTCACCGATCTTGATGAACGTATCGCCATCCGGCGCACCGAGGTCCTCACTGCCGGCTGGCCATTCAAAGAGGGATTCCCCATCGTCGATGCAATGCCGAAGGACACCCTCTCGCAGATCGTTGAACAGGCCACGCGGACCTATCTGGACTGGAAAGGCGCGCACGAAGCGGCGGCAGATTACTATCTCCGTCGCGGCGAGCTGAAGAACGCCGAGCGCGAATTCCGTGCCATCATCGATCAAATTCCTTTCCATCTTCCAACCTACATGTCTCTGGCGCAGCTGCTCTACGGCCAAGGAAAGCATCGCGCCATGATCCCCGTCCTCAAGGCGTCTCTCGCTATCGAGCCGACGATCCAGGCCTATCGTACGCTCGGCGATTTTGCGCTTCAAGCGAGCCATCCGGAGGAAGCGCTTTCATACTACGAGCGGATGAAGGATTTTACGCAAACGCCGGAGGAGCGGGCATCGAACGATCTGATGCTCGCGCGGGCCTATTTCGCGAGCGGGAAGAACGCGCAATCGCGTGAGGTCACAATGCGGATCTTGAAGGATTTCCCTGCGTACCAACCGGCGGTCGAACTTCTTGTTCAGATCAACGAGCGGAAGCGCTAGGAAGCCGGATCCTCCGCTCCGATCATGGCAAGACGTCTTCGGTTCCCTGATCGAGCCATTCGATCTGGCGGTCAATGAACGGTACCGCGAACATTCTCCCGCCGAAACCGATCACCTTGAACGTCACCATGGGAATCCGAGTAACCTTGAGATCCCTGAGCCGGTCCTCGAACACCGTGTAGCCGGACTCCCGCGCTAATGCGGCGATCGCTGAGTTGAGCCGCCCCCGCTTCTTCGCGGAGAGAAGAACCGAGCGCATCTCCGCGGCCTTCCTCGCGAACAGGGAATCCGCGGCTTCGGGAGGAACCTTCTTCTCGATCACGTTGAACGCCAAGTACCCGTCACGATTGCGCACTGGTCCGTACCAGCGTCCAACGTCGGTCCGCCATGCGAGGGCTCCGATCGGGGGCTGATCTCCGATCGAATACTCTTCGTATCGACCCACCCGAACATCTTTCGGCTGTTCCCCAAACGCCGTCACTGCAGATTCAAACGGCATTCCCTTCATCAGCGAATCGATCGCGATCCGCATCCGCTCAAGGCTTGCTGTCCAGAGCACCTCGACCCGAGTCCGAGGAAGCGGAACTGTGGGATGCTCGGATTGAATCGAGGCCCACACATCGACCTCTCCGACATCAATGTCGGAACGGAGTTCATCTCTCATCCGCCCGGCAAGATAGCTGTCCGCCCACATGCCAAACGCCTCCTTCACCTCTGCGCGCTCATCGAGATGGCGGGACACCGCCTCCTGTTCAAGCAGTTCCTGCTGTACCCAGATGCGAACCTGAAGGTTCAGCTTCGCGGCCAGCGCATCCGCATCCAGCATGCGATCGAACGAGAATCCGCTTGCGCAAAGCCGTTCCAGGATCTCCCGGATGGACCACATGCGGGAACCCGCAACAGCGATCGTATCATCCATGGAGCCTGCAACCCGTCCGAGCAGGAACGGGAGAACGCTCGGTTCCAGCTTGACGACTGAATCCTTCTGCATCTGAGCCAACTGTCGCAGCGCCTTGACACAAACAGCCATCGCCGGACCAACGCCATAGCCAACCTTGTCCTTGAGAGTCTCCGTGACGAATGCGTCCAAGCGCTCCCGTTCTTTCCTTAATCTGATCGTCTTTTCGACTCGTTCTCTGAGGACGGAGGCCTGCATTCCCACGAAGAAAGGATTCGGTTCTGTTCGGAGAAGCCGAAGAATATAGAATCCTTTGCTGGCTTGAACGACCGGCGAGATCTCCCCCACCTTGAGACGATACGCAGCATCCTCGATCTCCGGCTCTGCCTCACCCCAGAACACGGTAACCGTGTCGTACAAAGCGGCCAAGCTCGAGTCAGTCAGGATCGTCGACAGAGGCCGTCCCGTCTTCATGGTCTTTCGAAGAACGGATGCGTCGACGCTGTCGGGCAGATACAGATACTCCACGCTCAGCCGTCGCAATGCTCTCCGTGCCTGCGTCTGGATCTCCGCATTTGTCACGCGAACATTCTGGGAGATCTCAACGCGGTACAGTTCGTCGCGGGCAAGCACCTTCCGAAGCCCCTCAAGGGCACTGATCGCTGCCGAGTCCTTGTCGAGTCCCTTTCGCCGTGCTTCTCCGGCAAGCAGTTTCTCCGCCACGAGCGAGTAGAGCAGGATGGCCTTTTCCTCCTCGAGCTTGCTCCCTTGGCGCCGAGGTCCCGGTGTCAGTTCAAACCTCCAGAGAAACTCCTTTTCCGTGACAGCACGGGTCCCGACCCTCGCGAGAATCGCCTGCTCATCGCCTGACGGAAGGCCTTGCGCGTTCGCGAGCGAGGCGGCGACCAGAACAGCAAAGACTATTGTTCGCATTCCATTCTTCATCCTATGTTCAAACCAATGTATCGATGGATCTTCGTGTTCGCAACTTCCGTGTTCTTGAACCGCTCGAGAAAGTTGGTTACAATAGACCCATGAATCCGAACACGCAAGAATTGCCGAGGATGAAACGCATCCTCTTTCCGCTCATTCCCGCCGGCGTCCTCCTGCTCCTCCTGCTCGCGTCGGAAGGGGTGCTCCGTCTTGTCATGCCCGAACTTGGGAATCCCCTTGTTCGAGACACCACGCTGAACCGCATTGATTGGCACCAGGTCAACCGGCGCTATCTCTCGAAGTACTTTTCTCCCTCCGTTGTGCAGCTTCCGGAGCTCAGGACGACCGTCTTCCGCGTCAAGAAGCAACCAAACACTGTTCGGATTCTCTGTCTTGGCGAATCCACCATGTTCGGCGTTCCGTACCAGATGTCGGCGACCATCCCCGCCTTCGTCCGCAAGCAATTGCGGCATGCCTATCCGCATGTGGAATTCGAGGTCATCAATGCAGCCGCCTCTGCGATCAACAGCAATGTCATCCTCGACCTGGCCAAACAGTTCGTCGCCTATGAGCCGGATTGTGTTCTTCTGTACGCGGGCCACAACGAGTATTACGGGCCCGACGGTGTGAGCGCGACGTGGATCGAACGGACGTTCCCTGGACTCATCCGGTTCAAATATGCCGTGCGTGATTGGTATCTGATGCGCCTTGTGGAGCGTTGGACCGCCACTCCCGACAAATCGGCTGCGGCGAATCCGAATATGATGCGCGAAGTATCGAAGGGAACACTTGTGCCGCTCAACTCTCCCGATGTCGAGTGGGTCACGGAGCACTTCGAGCAGAACATTCGGGAACTCATCCAGCTTCTGCATTCGCGGAACATTCCCATTATCATCAGCGACGTCACGTCCAATCTCCTCTTTGCTCCATTTGCCTCCTCGCGACAGGGATCGCCGGTCCTCGATGATCCTCGCGCCCGCGAATGCCAG
>JBFYQI010000130.1:0-5127 GCA_041302875.1 Ignavibacteria bacterium | reverse complement strand
TAGCACTCACCGTTCGACAGCTCAACGATCCGATTCGCGATCGAATCGAGAAAATACCGGTCGTGTGTGACGAACAGACAGGCGCCGGAGTAGTTCTCCAGGAATTCCTCCACCCACTCGATGGAATGCGTGTCCAGATGGTTGGTCGGCTCATCGAGGATGAGAAAGTCGGGACGCGAAATGATGGCTTTGCAGAGAGCAACGCGCCGTTTCTCTCCGCCGGAGAGTTGGTCGATCGATCGGTGCTTGTCTGGAACGTTGAGCGAGTGCATCGCCGTCTCGATCCGATTCTGGAGATTCCAGCCGTCGCGATGAAGGATCTGTTCTTCGAGCGTGTGCCGACGGTCCGAGGAATGGGGGAGGGATTCGTATTCGCGTAAGTAGTCGATGACATCGTGTGCGCCATCAACGATGTTCTCATACACCGATTTCGTTGGATCGAGCTGGAAGTCCTGCGCGAGGTAGCCGGTGACAATGTCCCTGCGTCGCGTGATCGTGCCGGAGTCGGGTTCCATGAGCCCGGCAATGATCTTGATGAGCGTCGTCTTTCCGGAACCATTGCTTCCGATGAGTCCGATCCTGTCGGTCTGGTGCACATTGATCGTTGCGTTCTTCAGGACCACCTGCGGTCCGTACCGAACGGCGATTTCTTGTGCAGAGAGAATGCTGGGACTGATCGGTTTCGCCATGGATGATCAATGCGATGTGCAGAATGGAACGGATCCGCTATGAGAATAAAGGTACGGAATAGATCGTGAAAGAGAGCAACAGAATCTCGCGAGCGTGAGTTGAAGCACAACAAGAGATTGCATTTAGCATTGCGTCTCAATAACTTGTTGCCGTCTTATCCCTGAAGAACAAGGCACGTCCTTTTCCGGGAGGCTCACCATGTCTCACCGTACCCTCCTTGTCTGCTTATCCATTCTCGTTTCGTTCTCGCTTTCCGCCTGTGGGGGCGATGATACAAGTCCCTCGACTCCAACCGATCCCAGTATTCCCGGTGGCGGATCTGGAACAGGCACGATCGTGGCACTGGCCTCGGGACTGATGAATCCCGGTGGCCTGGCGGTCGACGCCTCGTTCGTTTATTGGTCTGAAGCGCAGGATGGTGCTACTGCGACGACCGGCAAGACATGGATCAGCAAGGTGAGCAAGACCGGCGGCGCAGTGATCCCCCTTTCAACGCGCCTCAATCAAAACAATTATGTCAACACCTGGAGTTTGGCAATCGATGCGTCGTACGCCTATTGGACCGAATCGAACCAGGATGAGATGGCTCTCCAGTGCGTTTCGATCAATGGGGGATCGTACACCACGCTGGTGTCGCAGTATCCCAAATGCCTCGCTGCCGATGCGACATCGTTGTACTTCTCCGACATCGGCACTGCCATGACCTACGGCGGCGTGATTCGCAAGGTGGGAAAGGGAGGGGGTGCTGCGGTCACGATTGCGACGAATCAAGGAGAACCGAACCACATTGCTGTGAGTGGATCGACTGTCTGTTGGATCAGCGACTGGGATGGCACGCTGAACAAAACGGGAACGAACGGTGGCGGAGTCACGCTAGTCGCACAGGCCTCCTCGGAAGCTGTGCTTGTCATGGATACGAGCTCTATCTACTATTCGTACAGGCCACCAGGAGCAACGTCCGGCTCGGTCATGCGCGTGAGCGTCAATGGAGGGACTCCCCTTGCTCTGACATCGTCTGCGAATCCGGTCGCGCTCGCTGTCGACGCTACACATGTCTACTGGACGGACTCCGACGGCAAGATCTCTCGTGTGCCGAAAGGAGGAGGAACGGTGACATCAATATCCGTCACCAGTTCGCCGATGTCGATCGCGCTCGATGCGGGGAACGTGTATTGGCTGGATAATTCGAGCTTGAAGAAGATCGCGAAGTGGTGATGGAAGGGGGGATGGACATCCCAGGAGTTCAAGATTGATCCCGGACTGGATCCCGGATCGAATCCGGGACCGAATCCGGGATTGGATCAACGAATACCACGAGATCGCACAGATTCCCATAAGACTCATGATAAGCGAGAATCTGTGCAATCAATGGTACGGCTCTTACTTCAGGAGCACCATCCGTTTCGTCTCGCGAAATCCCCCCGCCGTCAGCGTGTAGAAATAAACCCCGCTTGGCATGTTCGTTGCATCCCATGTGAACGTGTACGAGCCGGGCGATCTCTCTTCGTTCGCAAGAACCATAACTTCCCTTCCCAGCATATCGCAGACAGAAAGCTTCACCATTCCGAACTCCGCGATCCGTACTCCCATCTGAGTGATCGGATTGAACGGATTTGGATAGTTCTGCTCCAATTCGAACGATATCGGGAGTGCGGACTCTGGATCCTCCGCCGCGCTAGGAGCATCGTTGTAAACCATTTCGATGACGATCGAATGACGCTGGATCGAATGGGTCTTCTCTTTCACTATGCCGTCATCGTAATCCGTATCGTCGATGATTTCCTTGAGTAGCTTCAAGACGAAGGTTGTATCATTCCACGTGCACTTCTGATTGTACCTGGTGAGGTGAAATGTGTTCCCATCTTGTTCTTGGAACGTGTACGTGGTATCCCACACGAATCCGACCTGCCCCCAATTCATGGCCGTCGTCGGACTTGCCGGCGTTGTGCCCGAACTCGTCTTGGTTCCTTCGATGATGTTGTAGGTCTCCTCGAATGTGTGGCTGCTTCCGTCCTGGGTTGCGTCCAAGTCGGTGAACCTAAACGAATAGTTCGAGTCATTAATGGAGACCGCGATCTTCGGCGAAGCGCCTGCATTCAGATCGGCGTACCGGTAGAAGTCTCCGACGTCCTTGATATAACCGGAAGCATCGGAATAGAACGACCGGTCGTCTCCGCGGCTGCTGTTGTGCCCATTGAACGAAACGGCAAGGAGTGTCGGCTCCGACACGAAGTATCCCGGCGGGACCTGTGGCGGGAGGACCATCTTCTTCAACCACGCAGTTCCTTGGACCATCTCGGCGCTATGCGTCTTCGAGGAAGACGCGGGTCCGTACAATATCGAAGTCGTCGAGTTCGTGGTTTCGGTGAAGGAGTGAAACGCCGACACCGCCCAAGAGTCTGTCGGCGCCTTGATGTTCAGGTAGACGTGTCCCTCCTTGTCCTGTTGTTTGTCCGTCGAGGCCCACGGTTCGGTGTAGGTAAACGAGAGCGTGATGTCTGCGATGCCCGCGGTCGCGGGGGGAGCGGTGTACTCCAGCACTGCCTGGCCGTTGTCGTCGGTGGTGAAAGACATCTGGTCGAGTTGACCGATGCTGCAGTCGTCGACCGTGACCTGCCGCTGCTTCAGCGGTTCGTCGTCGCAGTCCTTCAATTCGAAATGCAGCTTGGTCTTTTCGTTGAAGTCGAGAAAGCGCTTGTCGACGGTGCATTCGAGGCCCGGATCAATGGCGTACGGTTCACCCGATTCCCGCTTGCTGATCTCGTAGTCGCGAAGCTTCTGTCCAACCGATCCGAACTGGCTCTGCATCGTGATGTTGACGAACACCGGAATATCGGACGGCGTCAGATTCGAGCTCAACATCTCCGTTGCTGAGACGACGGTCTCGCCATTCTGTGCGCGCAGGCTGAAGGACACCTGCACGGCATCCTCTCCGCCGGACTGCAGCCGCGTGGCGGTTCCCTGGATGTTATACTCTGATCCTTCGCTTCCTCCGGGCTGATGGGGGAGCGTGCCATGCATCCATCCAAGGATCGGCAGATTGGCCTGCACGGTTGCCATGGTGAGCACACGCGTCGCTTCGCAGCCGCTGGCCGTGAAGCAAGAACTCCCCGAGAGCGTCAGATAGTCTCCGACGACCGGAGCGTACTTCATTGCGATGAAGTAGGCGTTCACGGTGAGGGTGTCGTACGTCGTCGGCGCGGCGAAGCCAATGGCGAAATCGTACACCTGAATGTTCCGACTGCCGCAGTCCGAGCAATCCTGGGCGAAAACGGGATGCGGGGCGAGCGCCAGGATGATCGTTGTTGAGAGAAGAAAGCCGACAGCTTGGTGGAGCATAGAGGAGATGCGCATATAGGACCCCAGTGATGGTGAGGGGGAGAGGGAATCGCTTACATAGTAGAGAACGAGAAGCTGGAATGCAATGCGGAATGCGTGTGGGAAGGCGGGTGTCCTTCCCAAGCATGCAAGATTGATCCCGGACCAATGATATTTTTCCTGGTTGTGAGCCGCCTGCTCCGTTTGTGTTCTTGGATCTTCTTGTTACCTTTCCTTCGTGTCCGCATCGCCCACCGACTTCAACCAACGATCCTGGAGCATTCTGCTTGCCGGGGTCTTTGTCGCCACGGCGGTGTTCCATACCGTGCTCGTCATCCTCCGTCCCGGCTTTATCACCGACGACTTCCTCATCTTCTCGATGGTGAAGTCGGGACCGATCCGGCTGTTCGCGTTCGATCCAACGGACCAGTTCTACCTCGCCTCCCGCCCCCTGACGTTTCTTTGGTTCTGGATTCTGGATCAGCTCATGTCTCCCCATGCGCTCGTCATGAAGTTCATCGGCGTTGCGCTCTTCTCGACGAACTGCGTGCTCGTGGCGGTCTTTGTCCGCCTGCTCGCACGAACGTTTTCGTTCAAGTTCGATCCGCTGTTGGCGGGACTGGGGGCGCTCACGTATGCGTTCCATCACAACAACTTCTACGCGACGGTGTGGATCGCCAACCAGAATGAATCGTTGATGAGCGGGGCATATCTGCTCTCGCTCATTGCTGTCCTTCGGTACGTCCTGACCGGCCGCACATGGTACCTTGTGGCGGGCATCTTCGCATTCACCGTCTCAGCATTGTTCAAACAGCAGTCGCTTCACTTCCCATTGCTTTTCCTGCTCATTGTCTTCCGATTCCCGAACATCCTCGACGTGCGCAAACGGAAAACACTGATCATCGGGAGCGTCGTCGCCGGCGGTATCGCTGCGATCCTTGCGGTGTTGGGTTCACATGTGTATCTCTTCGGTGCGGAGCCGGGGTCTGTCGACCTGATGGGAGCGCTCTGGAAGAAACCGTTCTCGATCGCGGGGACATTCCTGTACGTATGTCTGCCGGCATGGTACATGGAGATCTACAATCACTTCCTCTTTCATAAGAGCCACGTCGTCGTGCC
>JBFYQI010000128.1:0-4852 GCA_041302875.1 Ignavibacteria bacterium | reverse complement strand
GAGGGAGAGGCGCATTACTCGTATCGGATGCTCCGGGCGCTCAAGAATCGATTCGGCTCGACGAACGAGATCGGCATCTTTGAGATGCACGATACCGGACTGCGCGAAGTGCTCAATCCGTCGGAAGTGTTTCTAGCCGAGCGCCACTATGGCGCCTCGGGTTCGACGGTCGTCGCAAGCATCGAAGGATCGAGGCCGATCCTGGTCGAAGTCCAGGCACTCGTCACGCCGACGAATTACGGAATGCCGCAACGAACGACCTCCGGCGTTGATTTTCGCCGCCTCGCACTCCTGCTTGCGGTTCTCGATAAGCGCGCCGGACTGAATGTCGGACAGCATGACGTCTTCGTGAACATTGCCGGTGGGATCAAGATCGAAGAACCGGCGCTCGACCTCGGCATTGCGATCTCGATCGTTTCAAGTCTGCGCGACGTGCCGGTCGACTCCTCTTCCGTCGCGGTGGGAGAGATCGGACTCGGCGGCGAGATCCGCACCATCAGCCAGATCGAAAAGCGGGTCCAGGAGGCGGCGAAACTCGGATTCAAACGGATCGTCGTTCCGCAGAATAATCGCAAGGCGCTCAAGCCGACGGGAGAGATCGAGATCATCGGCGTGGACCGAATGGAGAAGGCCGTTGAAGCCCTATTGGGATAAGATCCAAGATCCAAGAGCCAAGATGCCAAACAAGATCAAGAACCAACTGCCAAGAGAGTCCCGTAAGCCACTGATCACTGACAACTGATTCCTGACTACTGTTTCTATGCTTCCTCTCATCCTTGCATCCAACAATCAGCACAAGCTTCGAGAACTCCGGTCTTTCCTTCAGGGCCTCCCGTATGAAGTCAAGCCTGCAGCGGAGTTTCCGGACCTGCCTCCGCTGATCGAAGACGGGGAAACATTCGAAGCGAATGCCCTGAAGAAAGCCCAGATCGTCCATCGCCACACAGGACTGCTCTCGCTGGCGGACGACTCCGGACTCGAAGTGCTTTACCTGAACGGACGACCCGGGGTCTACTCCGCCCGCTACGCGGGTGAGGGGGCGGGAGATGAAGCGAACAATGAAAAGCTGTTGAAGGAAATGCGCGGCGTTCCTCCCCGAAGGCGTCGATCGCAATTCCGCTGTGTGCTCGCCCTGGTCGGAAAGGGGATTCAACAGTTCGCTTTTGGATCGTGTCTAGGGAACCTCGCGGAATTCCCACGCGGAACCAATGGCTTCGGCTACGATCCCATCTTTCTCCCGGATGGCTTCGACTGCACCTACGCAGAACTGACGGCCGAACAGAAGAACCAGATCAGCCACCGATCCCGCGCCTTCGCCGAAATGCGCAAGATCCTCGAAGCACTTTGAGGCTTGTCTTGCCAATAGCCATTAGCCACTCGTTCACTCGCCCACTCACCCACATGCTCACCCACCCACTCACCCACATGCTCACCCGCACACTCCTTCTGCTTTCCCTCTCTCTTCATCTAACAAACGCCCAGCCATCCGACTCGCTTGCCTTCTTCGGCATCCAAACGCATTTTGGTCAGGGACGCCCCGATCTCGATTCGGTGATGAATCTGGTTGAGGCGGCGGGAATCAAGGCGATCCGGGATGAGGTGTACTGGCACGAAGTGGAGCAGGTGCAAGGAGTCTTTTCGTTCAGTCCGTCGCATGACGCGTACATCCAAGCCGCTCTCGATAGAGGAATCGTTCCCCTTATCATCCTCGATTATGGCAATGCGTTGTACGGGGGAACGCCTCGGGACAGCGGTGCGCGCGAGGCTTTCGCACGATATTGCCAGGCGGTTGTGAATCGGTACGGCCCGATGGGTGTGCGACATTACGAGGTTTGGAATGAACCGAACCTCTGCATTCCCACATTCTGTCCGTGGAGTCCGGGGCCGAACGCGACGGAGTACTATGAGCTCTTGAAGGTCGCTTACACGGCGATCAAGGAGGCAGATTCGACGGCATTCGTCCTCGGCTGTGCCACGTCCCCGCTGGATGAGCCGGAGACGGCGGAAAAGGTCCCCGGCGATGTCTTCATACAGCGTGTCTTCGCTCTTGGCGGCGGAGCATACATGGATGCCGTTTCCTTCCATCAATACCCCGTCAGCCGCACTCCCGAAGAATGGATCCCGGCCGAATGTGCGCACGTCCGTACAGCGATGGGGGCCACGCAGAAGCCGATGTGGATCACCGAGATCGGCCAGCATACATCCACCGCGTATGCCGGCGTCACGGAGACACGCCAGGCACAGCTCATCGCGAGAACCTATCTCGTCGGGCGCATCGAGCCCGGGCTGCAGCGCATCTCCTGGTACGACCTGATGGACGATTGTCCCGACGATGCAAATGCCGAGTGTCGCTTTGGGATTCTCCGTCTGGACAAGTCGCAGAAGCCTGCGTATGCTGCCATCGCAACGGCCGTCTCTCTCACGGAAGGTCTTCCGGTGACGAGCAGCACGGTGCAGAGCGGCACCTTGGTTGTCCGCTTCGGCGCAAGCGGCAATGAAGTTGTCGCGGTCTGGACCAGCACCGGCGCGGCGAATGTGAACGTGTCGGTTTCGACCGCCTACGCGAAGGTCGTCGACTGGATGGGAACAACGACGGCGATCGTCCGCGGCGGATCATCGACCATCTCGATTCAGGCCAGCGAAAACCCGCAGTATGTTGTAGCGCTTCCAACAGGACCGGCGTTGAATGAGTTTCGCATTTCGCCGGGTGACTGCATCCTGGATAGCGCGCAGAGCATGTCCTTTACCGCGAGCGGAAGAACAGGGGAAGGGATTCCGGTGACCTTCGGCGTTTCCGACGTGACCTGGTCGTTCATCGGAACCGGTGGTGCTTTATACAGCGGCAATTACTTCGTCGCGAATGCCCCAGGTTCCGGGATTGTGATCGGGACATTCGGTTCGTTCGCAGATACCGCCCGCGTGACGATCGTCCCGAAGCGGGGAACATACACATTGAACACGATGGAGTCGGTGCTGGGATGGGGGCTCGCCCTCGCGAAGGTGGATACGACGGAGACGGTGCTCCTGACGGATCCCAATTCGTACGAAGGGAACGCATCGTTTCGATTGAACTATAAATTCATCTACGACGGCCTGACCGGATTCACGGCATCCCTGCGCCCCAATCCGCCGATCATGCTTCCGGGCCGCCCGGATTCGCTCAACCTCGCGATCCGTGGCGACAGCAGCATTCACAAACTTGTCTACACACTGGAAGATCAATTCGGCGCAACCTTCATCACGGTGCCGACGAATCTGAATGCATTCGGCCGATGGCAAGTGTTCCGGCGGGTTCCGCGTCCGTCCGGCGGAAGCTTCGAATACCCGTATTCGATTCGCTCGATCGATTTGTTGTTGTATCCGCCGGTCAGCACACCCATTGGTACCATCGTCGCCGGCACGATCCATCTTGATCTGCTCACCGCCAAGTTCAACGTCACCACCGCCGTGGAAGAGCTCCGGACATCCGTTCCCCAAGGAGCAGAACTGCTCCAGAACTACCCGAATCCCTTTAATCC
The DNA here is from genome assembly GCA_041302875.1 of Ignavibacteria bacterium. Lineage (GTDB taxonomy): Bacteria > Bacteroidota > Ignavibacteria > UBA10030 > UBA10030 > JAKAJH01. Next base: position 1,334 of record JBFYQI010000128.1, on the reverse strand, counting down.
ATTGAGCAATCTCGGATTTCGGATCGCGGACTTCGGATCTGTGAAGCTCTCCGTGTTCGATCTCCTCGGCCGCGAAGTAGCGGTGCTGGTCAACGGCATCCTATCTCCCGGAACACATGCTGTTGTCTGGGATGCCTCCGCGTTCCCCAGCGGCATATATCTCTGCCGCCTGACCACGAGCGAATCGTCCATCACCAAACGCATGGTTCTTCTTCGGTAGGCCAATCAATAATCAACAATCATCATTCACCAATGCTCATTCCACCGTTTCTTGCACAAGTTCCTAAATCTTCGTACCCTGAAAAGCAGAGACGTGTTTCACGCCCGCGAAGGAGCGAATATGGCAACGGTCGATGAGCAAATCAAAGGCCTCCAAAATGCGGAGATGTTCCAGGGGATCCCGGTCGAGCAGCTGACCACGCTCCTGAAGGACATACAGGTCGAATCGCATCCCGCAGGACACATGCTATTCGACGTCGAGACCACGGGCTCCGATGTCTATGTGATCAGGAGCGGTGCGGTTCGCATTTCGCGCGTGACTGCCTACGGTGATGAGACCACGCTCGACGTCCTGGGTCGGGGCGAAGTGGTTGGTGAACTATCCTCGCTTGATGGAATGCCCCGTTCTGCCCGGGCGACCTGCCTGGAAGATACCATGCTCTTCAGGATCAGCCGCGAGAGCATGGAAGAGATCATTCGCACGAATCCCCGCGTTTCGCTCAACCTCCTGAAGGAACTCAGCCGTCGCATCCGCAAGGCGGACGACACGATCGTTCGACGGCTCGAAGAACAGCGCCGCGCACTCGAGTCCCAACTCGTCAAACTCCACAAATTGATGGATGCGTCCAAGGTCATCAATTCCACGCTCGACCTGGACAAACTGCTCGGCCTGATCCTTGACGCCGCAGTCTCCAGCATCGAAGCCGACCGCGGGACGCTGTACATCGTTGATTCCATCAAGCAGGAACTCTGGTCGAAGGTGCTTCAGGGTGCCGACATGGTGGAGATCCGTTTGCCAGTCGGGAAGGGGATCGCAGGACACGTTGCGCAGACCGGCGAGACGATCAACATCCCGGACGCCTATTCCGATGTTCGATTCAACCGCGAAGTCGACATGCGGACCGGCTATCGGACGCGCAACATCCTCTGCATGGCCATGCGGAATAAGGACGGCAAGATCATCGGCGTATTCCAGCTGCTGAATAAGAAAAGTGGACCGTTCAGCGCGGACGACGAGCAGTTCATCGATGCGTTCTCGCAGCATGCCGTCATGGCGCTGGAGAATGCGCGACTCGCGCAGGAGATGGTCCAGAACGAGCGTCTGTCAGCGGTTG
>JBFYQI010000078.1:0-5742 GCA_041302875.1 Ignavibacteria bacterium | reverse complement strand
GGCACGATCACCGCATATCGCACAACGGCATCCCGAACATTGATATTCATGTAATGGAAGAACTCTCCTCCGGCCATGTCCGACATCGCCTGCATTCCCCCGCCTCCGCCCGAGATATAGTATCGGACACCATCGATGACATTCGAACGCTGATAGATGTGCCAATGTCCGGCGAAGACCGCCCGGATGTTGTATTGCTTCAACAGTGGATGGACTTCCGTCATCCAATTGCTGGATGGCCCGTACGCCCACAGCGGAGCATGAACTCCGATGAAGATATGTTCCGCATCGCTGTGTTCTTCGAGGTCCCGCTTCATCCATTCCAACTGCACCGGCCCGATCTTGTCCATCTGACCGATCTCGTAACTGTCCAGCATCACGAAATGCACCGCCCCGAAGTTCCTCGAATAATAGAGATGTCCCGTCCTGCGGCGGAATTCCTGTTCGCTAACGTCGTTCCAGACATCATGATTCCCCGGGGTCAGGAGGATGGGGATGTCGATCGTACGGATCGCGGATTGGAATCCCTCCCACTGGAGCCGAAGCTGGGTTGTGTCTTCCGTGAACCCTCGGATGAGGTCTCCCGTGATAAGGATGCAGTCCGGGTGCAGCGACTCGATCTCACGGAGGATCGTTTTGAATACCTCCGGCTGTTCCAAGGGAGGTTCTTCCGGCTGAGGATCGCCGACGACGATGAATTGAAAAGCCGTTCGAGCGGCCGATTCGACTCCACGCGACTGTCCATGGACGAGAGAGACCGTTATGAAAACAGCCGCGATCAGAATGAGCAGTCGCAGACTCTGCATATTCATCCTTTCGAGGATCCCGCATGCTGAAGGGCAACATCCGCGAGTCGAGAAGCATACTTCTCCAACCCGCAATGGTTGACCCGTTCGATCGTGTCACGCATCGCCCGCGGAAACGCACCGATTCCTCCGTACGCCCCCGCGATGGAACCGGCAATTGCGCCGATGGTATCTGCATCGCCCCCCATTCGGGCAGCCAGCAAGGCAGTTCGAACCGGATCGCCTTTGCTATAATAGAAGAGCGCGAGGCTGACGGGAACGGTCTCCGTCGTCGATGTCGACGCACCGATCACGTCGTACAGTTCGCGCAAAATGCTCACTTCCGACGAGCCCTTGCTCACCAGACTGATCGCCAGTTCTGTCCGCCGCGCGATCGACGCGCCCAGCCAGGGATTCCCCAACTTCATACCTCTTGCGACGCCGTCGAGGGCGACGGAAACGATCGCATCGAGCGAACGCTCTCCACGCAAACACGCACCGAGAGCACACGCTATTCCTGAGGCTCCGGCGATGGCGATATTGGTGTTGTGCGTCGGTTTGCACGCCAGCGCAACGTCCCTGACTGTCCGTTCCACATCGCCGAGATTGATGATCCCCACCGGCGCGATTCGCATGCTGGCGCCGTTCGTATCGCCGTAGATCCCGGTCTTCTCAATGCTCGCCCCGGCCTGAAACGCCTGCAACGCCCGCATGGAGCTCGGCCCCAAGAGCGATCCCGCGAATGCGTTGAAACTCCGGGCCCACGCAAGCAATTTGTGCGCGATCAATTCCGGGTCGACCTTCCCCGCCTCCAGGATCACGTCTGCAAGAACAAGCGTCTGCTGCGTATCGTCGGTGATCTGACCAGCGACCATTCCATTGTGGATCGGATGACCGGACGGTGCAGGAAGGAAATCATGAATCCCTCCGGGAAAAAGCAGCGCGATGCGATCCGGGTCAAGCATGGCCGTTGGCATTCCCATCGCATCGCCAACAGCGACTCCCATGAGGGAACCGTGGATATGCTCTATCAGCGCGTTCTTATCGTAGAGTGAGGTCATAATCTGCCGAATGATTGGAAGTAGAGAACAACGACGATCGCAAGGAGCAGGAAATTCGTGGCGAGCGCTATGTAGTCGCGTCTCTTCATGTGGATCTCGTCAAGGAACACGATCCTGCGGGATGAACCGAAACCCCGGTTGAGAAGTGCCATGGCAAGGTTTTCCGACATCCGAATGGAATCGATGATCATCGGAACGAGCACGGAACTGAACACGCGAATGCGTTTGATGAGCCCCCCGCTGTCCAGATCGGCTCCTCTCGAGCGCTGCGCATCAAGCACCATCGTTGCCTTCTGTTCCATCGTGGGGATGAACCGGATCGCCGTCGTGACAATGAACGCGACCACATACGGTACGTGCATCCGCTGCGAAGCTTGAAGAAGATCGTCCACGGGGGTCGTCAGCGTCAACAGAAGCGACGCAAGCACCATCACCATAATGCGAAGACAGATCGTGATCCCAAGCAAGATGCCACCGACCGTAAGCGGCGCAACACGATCCGGGAAGAGGAAGAGAATGACGGTCTGGGAGAACGCGTCCTTGAACTCCCGCGGTTCGTGCGAAAAGACCGTCACCAGAAAGAGAATCACAAAGACCGGGAGAAGCATCAGACTGACGCGTTTCACTCCATGCGACGGGAGTCCCGAAAGGAGGAGAGCCGTCAGGAGCAACGCCAGAACAGCCGCCGCATAGACCGGTTGATCGAACAAGAAGACCGCCACGATGCACGAACAGAACCAGACCAGCTTCGTGCGGACATCCAGCCGGTGCAGGAATGATTCGGAAGGGACGTAATCAACGAGCATTCTCGGCTCCAGCATTGTGCTGCATGTCCGCGATCTCCTCGAATCGGTTCATTGCAACGCAGCGGAGATCGATTCCCTTGGCCTGCAAAGCGAGCGATAACGCCGCCACCGGGGGCGTCGTCAATCCCGCGCGACAAAGCAGGTCTGGCTGGAGGAAGATCTCTTCCGGTGTTCCGTCTGCAAGAACCGAACCATGAGACAGCACGATGACTCGTTCGGCATGGTCTGCCGCCAGCTGCATATCATGTGTGATCACAATGATGGTGTGACCATCCCGGTGCAATCTCCTGATCATGGCCATCATGGCCCTGCCACCTTCCATATCGAGGCCGGTGGTCGGCTCATCGATGACCAGGACCTCCGGGGCACGCGCCAGCACGCTCGCGACCGCAAGTTTCTGACGTTCTCCCTTGCCGAGTGTGAACGGATGGCGGGCCAATCGGTCTTCGAGTCCTACCGCACGCAGCGCCTCGGTCGTACGCGATGCAATTTCCGATTCCGTCAATCCTTCGATCGTACGAAGCCCAAATTCGACTTCCTCCCGGACTGAGGGACAGAAGATCTGATGATCAGGGTTCTGGAACACATAGCCAACCGTCTTGCTCAGAATCCCAATAGAATACCGATTCGTGTCTCTTCCGCCAACGATCACCTTGCCGCCCGTCGGCTTGAGCAATCCGTTGAAGTGTTTCGCGAGCGTTGTTTTCCCCGCACCGTTCTTGCCAACCAAAGCGATGAACTCACCCCGCCCGATCTGAAGGTCTACGCCATTGAGCGCATCGCGAGTACCATTGTAGTGGTGACTCAGGTTGCGAACGTCAATGAGAACGCGTCGCTGCGCCGGCCGCGGAGCGCTCGACGTGATCGATGGGATATTCCTTTTTGAACCGGAGAACAGTCCGGCAACGACGGGCACCGCCTCATCGAGGGTTAGCGGAATGGGATCGTCGATCCGGATTCCCCGCTGGCGCAAATTCCACATCAACTCTGCAATGACGGGAACGGAGATTCCGCTGTGACGACACGCGCTGATATCTGAGTAGAGGGACCGCGGATTCCCGTCCCAACAGACCTTCCCCTCGTCGATCACGATGATTCTTTTCGCGTGATCCAGAAGCCGTTCTGCCTCATGGCTCGCAAGGAGGAGCGTCATTCGTTGTTCAGCGCAGAGTTTATCGCACAGGGTGAACAGGTGCGCGCTTGCCTCCGGATCAAGTTCGGATGTCGGCTCGTCGAGGACGAGAATGCGGGGCTCCATCGCCAACACGCCAGCGATCGCAACCCGCTGCTTTTCTCCTCCGGAGAGCCCCGACGGAGATCGCCGTTCATATCCGCAGAGATCAGTTCGTTCAAGCGCCGTCGCGATATTCCGCTTCATCGTTTCGGCATCCTGGCCGATGTTGGAGGGTCCGAACGCGACGTCCTTCTCGACCGTGGTTGCAAGAATCTGCGTTTCGGCATCCTGAAATACCATTCCAACCACACGCGCCATCGTCGTCGCAGGCGACCGCTGCGTGTCGATCCCAGCGGAGAGAACCCTTCCTCCGATCTCCCCTTCGAAGAAATGCGGGATCAAACCGTTGACCATCGATAGGAGCGTCGTCTTTCCCGCTCCTGTCCGTCCGACGACGGCAACGAATTCGTTCTCACGAATGCCGAGTTCAACGCGTCTGAGAACATCGTCCGTGCCGCGGGGATATCGGTAGGTGACATCTTCGAACACGACTTGGAGCCGCTCATTCGGATTCGGCTGCTGCATCACGCTGAAAGTCTCCCGATCGAATGTACCGGCTTTTGCGACGCGTTCTCGAGGATCACCTTAGCGTCGGGGGCGGCAGAGACAAGAAAGCAGGTGGAGGGCCCTGCGGATTTGCTCAGATGAACGCTCACGGTCTCATTTCGGAGGAATGTCAATCCTGCCGTTCGGGCAAGTTCCCCCGCCTCGTACAGGATCCCCTTGGACCCGACTGGAAGAATATCGTGAACGCCGCTCACCTTCAGGATTCTCGACACGCATGCTGAATCTGCGATCTCCTGGTCCGCGAGATCGACCTTGTCTTCGGGTCCGCATTTGGGGATCCCAACCACGAAGACCTCGTCGTGATCCTTCGACGAACCCGGACGGAAATCCTCCTTCTTCGCGATGCCCATGATCACGACGCCCATTCCCGTTTCTGTCGTCGGGATATTGTCTTCGGTGCTTCCGGAAAGCGGAAAGTCATCCGCGAGACCGATAGAACTCAGCTCATCGCGGACTCCTCGTATGATCTCGCGGCCCAGGGGTTCCATTTCGACAGCGAGTGCGTCGAATGCGGCGACAGGCACTGCGCCCGACGCGAGGATTTCCATTAAGGGAACGCGCGTTGCGAATCGTCCCGCCTCATACCCAGACACCTTGACGCGGTCGCTCGGCTTTGGACCGATAGCGCCATCCGAGTCAACTGCGGTGACGAAGAAAAAGTCCCCGCTCAGTTCGATCAGCAACAGGTCGCGCACTTGCGATGTGCGAAAGACACCATGATGCGGCGTTGTCTTCGCCTTCGCATAGTTGTCCATCCATGGAACGTTCGGGCTTCCCATTGTATTTCCTGAATCAGACAATGTTTCCCTTCTTGACGACGGAATACGCCATCGCGGCAATGAGGATGTTGGCGAAGGAGCCAATGGTGAGTGGCAGAACGAGGGCGGCTGCGAGACCATACCCGCCGATGGGGACCATCAGATAGGCCGAGCCAAACCCATTTAGGAGAGTACCGATGATGACACCTGCGACAATGTGGATTCGGACGGTACAATATCGGTAGATCATTACCCAGGCCGCCATCTGAAGAGCGATGTAGATATGGACTGGCAGCCCGAGGGGAAAGCCGATCGTGAACGACGTGAGAAGATGACCGATGCCTGCGATGAAGGCACCCTCCCAGTATCCGAATGCCGCGGCGGCGAAATACCCGATGCTTGAATCGAGTGCGACAGTTCCGGTCGGGCTGGGAATCTTGGTCAGCGCACCGACTGCGCTGAGTGCGATGAAGATCGACATGCGAGCCACGCGCCGATGGGTGAAGAACACTTTACGGGGGCGGGCAGAGG
>JBFYQI010000076.1:0-10783 GCA_041302875.1 Ignavibacteria bacterium | reverse complement strand
AAGTAATGTACACCGGATACATTGAGCAACGGATGAAGTTGGCTCTCCTGTACTTCGATATTACGGTTTCCGATGGCGGCTGCACGCGCACAATCGGATACTGGAAGACGCATGCAGGATTCGGCCCGCAAGGAGACATGGTGTCACCGCTGCTTCCCATCTGGCTTGGGACGAATGGAGGAGCGAGTTCGATCGAAGTCAAGACGGCGCAACAGGCGGTTGGCATCTTTTCGCAAAATGTCTACGGAACCCCGTCGAACGGTATCACGAAGTTGTATGCGCAGTTGCTTGCAGCCAAACTGAACCTGAAGAGTGGAGCCGGCGGCGGAGCGATCGCTGTAATCGTCCGCCTCATCGATCGCTATCTGGCGTCGAATAGCTACACAAAATGGAATTCGATGTCGAGAATCGAAAAGACATTGATTCTCGTTTGGCATCGTACGCTCGATCATTACAACAACGGATTGATCGGACCGCGGCATTGCACAGATGGTCCGCTTCCGATGTAGTCAGTGCGTGAGGGATTTCGAAGCCTCGGGTGCCATCCCGTGCTCAAGAGTGAGGGATGGTGTTGCGAGGCTTCTTTTTGACCAGGGGGGTCACTTCACAAGAACAAGCATCTTTGTCTCGAGCATATTCTTCGAGAGCAGCCTGCAGTAGTAGACGCCGCTTGGCATTCCCTGGGCATCCCAAACACGTGAGTGGTACCCCGCACTAAACACTTCATCGGCAAGTGCGGCAATTTCTTCCCCGAGCATGTTGTAGAGTTTTATCGAGACAAACTGCGCTTCGGTTATGAAGAAGGGAATAGTTGTCGTAGGATTGAAGGGATTTGGGAAATTCTGGTAGAGAGTGATATGATCCGGGATGATCGCACTGGGCGGTGCATTGGCCGTGGTGAATGAGAAGACGGGCGACATCATGCTCCAGCCAACAACATTGCCAGCTGCTATCCTCCAGTAGTATGTTGTTGCGTACGCGAGCGTGTCCAACGTGATGGAAGAAGTTGCGAGCGTCGAATCGCTGAGCAAGAGGAGAGAAAAGCCGGGATTTGAGGAAACTTGGAGCCAGAATTTCGTAGCATCGACTTGGGCTGCCCACGAAAGTGTTGGTGCCGGGGAGATATCCGTTGCCCCGTCCGAGGGAGCGGCAGGAACGGGGACATTGGGCGGAGTATTGCTGATGGTTGTGAAACTGCGAACCGGACTGAAGGTGCTCCATCCGTACGAGTTCCCTGAAGCGACCCTCCAGTAATATGTCGTCAGGTAAGACAAGGCGGAGAGTGCGTGGGATGTTGTCGTCAAGCCCGAATCATTCAGAATGTATGAACTGAATGAAGAGTTCGTGGAGACTTGCAGCCAATACTTTGTTGTCGTCCCCAAAGGCGTCCAAAGAAGCGTGGGAGTACGTGATACGCCCGTAGCGCCGTTTGCAGGTGCGGTCTGGGTCGGAGAAAACGGAGGCGACGGGCGTGCCGTTCCGTCGAATTGGACAAGGAAATCCTTGTGCAGACGTTGCGCGGGATCGTTGGTGAGCGAGAACATACCGAAACGGAAGACATTGTTCGCACGACCCCACTTCACTCCTTCCGCCACATTCGTTGAATCCATGAATGTGGCGAAGAACTTGACGCCGGCTTCGATGTTGCGCCCTGCGAACGTTCCGACTTGAGATGTTGCTGCTGTTCCGATCACCGCGGACCCTTTTGTGAGAGCGTCGGATGTATCACGCCCACCGTTCAGTCGGAAGCGTTCGCGGTCGAAATAGGTGACATCGACACCGACCACCATGTTTCCGGATGTTGCAAGGCTATGCAGACCGTAAACCTGGTCTGTTCCTTTAAAGATTCTCCCAAGTGCGGGAAACATGACTCCCATGATTCGTGGGTCATATCCCCGAGCAACCCATTGCCGTGGTCCCCAGTTTTCGACGGAGGAAAAGTTCGCGATGTCCCACGTGCCATTGTAGATGGGGCATTCCCACCACGTCGTGGCCCGAGGCGGGCTCTGTCGAGTGTCGTAGCCGGGGGTAAACGCATATTCCTGGAGGTGGATCATATCGACATACATATTCACGGCGGTCCGAGGGTATCGGTTCCAATCAACGGGACCTGGAGCCAGTTCCAGGATGCCGGGAGGATTCATCGTCTCGAGGCCGTCATGGAGCATTCTCAGGAGGCGCGCAATCTCCGTCGTGTCGGTGTTGATCGGTCCCATCCAGGCTTCCCAGTTTAATGATACGCCGTCGAACTTCTTCTCTTTTGCATACGCGATGACCGCGTCGGCGAAGATTTGAGTGCGGGCGGAATCGTCGGTGACGTAGTTCAGGTTGGAGGGATTCACAGCTTGGATGATCAGAAGGACTTTGACACCGTTGGCGTGAGCGGAATCGACAAACTGCTTCTGGAAGTCGAACGTCCCACCTGTTGCGAGGCGTTCATATTGGTCGCGCTTTGAGGACGGAGAAGCAAATGCGAAGTACGGTGCCGTACGTTCGACGTTCCCGTCATCGAAGAACAGAACCGCGTGAGTGGCATTCGTCCACGTGATCCGTTCGATCGGGAGACGCCAGTCCTCATACGGGTCTAAGACGTATGAGGGATAGCGCGTTGAGTTGCGCACGAGTCCTGATGCATCATACAGGCCCCGGCTGATGGCGTTCGCGAGTGTGATGTACGAGGTCGGAGCCGCGTAGTATAGTGTCACCGTTTCCTGGGAGACTGTGGTGATCGGAAGAATGCTCAGTATCATCCAGATTAGATGTTTGGACGTGGTCATGGCCTTTCCTTCAATCCGATTCACGCGTTGCCTCCCGTATGTCAAGATGAATGGTAACAATCCTCCAGATGGGAATCAATGGATACCTGAGCCTGGTGGATCATGAATATCTACAAGTTATAACACTCCCGTTTAATGTTTGGTTCGCGGCAATCCAAGACCAAGCGCGCATACGTTCCTCGGCGCGCCTGTGAGGACCATCACGGCCGCGGTGGAGAAAGCCCTCATCCTTCTTTCTTTCCAACTCTTATCGTCATATCTTAGAAACTAGGGATGGTATTGGCAGAATGACCACAGAACGCGCGGAGATATCCCAAATGGATTCGTCTTGGCCGAGGTTTAAGGAGGATTTTCGTCGTTACTATGCCGTTCCGATCAATAATGCGCGTTCCCTGCGCTATTTGCAACTCTTCCGTACTCCTGGATTGCATGCTGTGGCAACATATCGGTTTGCACGATGGACGCTGGGCCGTAGTAAGCTCACAAGAGTGTTTCTGACACCGCTGGCTGTGTATCTTCAACGGAGGATGCGGATCAAATGGGGGATTGAAATCTCGCATCACGCCGATATCGGTCCCGGATTTCAAGTCGTTCACTATGGAGGGGTCTTTCTCCCCTGGGACTTGGTTGCGGGCGCAAACCTGACCATCATGCATGATGTTACGATGGGGGTTGCGTACGGTAAGAAACAAGGCTCACCGACCATCGGTGACAATGTCACAATCGGACCTGGAGCAAAGATTCTGGGGAAGATCCGTGTTGGAAACAATGTTCGGATCGGTCCCAATGCCGTGATTACCCGCAATGTCCCGGACAACTGCGTCGTTCAATTGGAGGCGCCAAGAGTCATTCAGTTCCCTGGGACGTATCTGCAAAAGCAAAACGACGGTTCCTGATTGACTCTCTGCAGAACAATCATCTTCGTCGAATGTCATTTGTTGTATAGGTTCGAATGAGCACTGAAATTGCTAAGACCGTAACACGAAACACCGTGATCTTGTTGGGACAGTACGTCCTTACATCGGCGGCGACGTTCGTCTTGATGCTGTTCCTCCCGCGCTACCTGGGACCGGTCGAGTTTGGCAAGCTCTTTCTGTCAATTGCCGTGGTCGAGATCGCACGCATTGTGGTGGAATTTGGCGCACTGTTTGTCGTCACCAAGCACGTTGCGCGGGAGCCCGAACGAACGGCCTTCATTGCAGGGAACGCGATCGTGTTGCGGCTCATTCTCGCCGTATTGACGTTCGCGGGTTTGATCGCATTTGCTTTCATCGCGGGTTTCGCAGCGGACGTGCGATTGCTTATCGTGATTGGTGGTATTGGGCTATTCTGGGCAGGGATCAATACGGTGCTGAACGCCGTGTACCAAGCGCGTTCAGTGCTTCAATACTCCTCCGTCGGTTCCTTGGCGGAGGCGATCTCGGGCTGCATTCTGGGGGTCTCGGCCGTTCTCCTTGGTGCGGACGTCCGCGTCTTCGCACTTACCTTCCTTACCGCGGGTCTCCTTAATGTGGTGGTGCTCCTGTTCTTCTCGCGCAAGGTGATTCGATCCAAACCCGTGATCGACCGAGCGGAGATCGTGGCGCAAGCCAAGGAATCGTTCCCGTACCTCCTCTACGTGATTTTCGGTGTGATCTACATCCGTATCGGCTCCGTCATCCTCGCGAAGCTCTCGCCGGAATCCGTTGTCGGATGGTACGGGGGCGCATTTCGGCTTTACGCGATCTTGAACGTCTTCCCGTATATCTTCTCACGTGCGATCTACCCGGTCATTTCAAAATGGACCGCCATCGATGGAAGGCCGCAAACAAAGACGACATTGAAAAGCCTGGAGATCATGATTGTTGGAGCCATCATGGTTTCCGTCGCTGGCGTGTCGCTCTCGAAGGATATCATCCAGTTCTTCTATGGGCTCGAAGGTTATGCATCCTCGGTCCCCGTGCTTCAGATCTTCTCTGCCGGCCTGTTGTTCTTGTTCGTCGACTACGTGTTCGGTACGACGTTGCTCGCTGCTGACATGCAACGCCAGCAATCGATTCTGGCGCTTAGCGCCATCCCAGTGAATGTGGCGTTGAATGTCGTTCTGATCATCTATTTCCAGGATTTGACGGGCAACGGAGGTATCGGTTCAGCGATCGCGACCATCCTGACCGAGGCATACGTCATGATCGTCAGCATTCGGTTGATGCCGAAGGGAACTCTGAGTGGATTCCGGTTTGCGGTGCTTCCGAAGACGCTTCTCGCAGGTGCGATCTCGTTCGCTGCCTTCTGGGGGATGGAACTTGCCGGTGTTCCCTTCATTCTCCGTGGAGTCCTTGGGATGCTGGTCTTCGCGGTGTCGGTCGTCGTGCTGCGGATTCCCGAGAAGGAAGACATCCAGTTCGTCCGTTCTCTGCTCGCCTCCGCGGCTGGCAGGATGTTGTTCGCGAAGGCGGGCCAGCAATCCTGACAAGCGCTCCCTATTTGTTGTTGTGAATTCATGGAGGTACTATGCAACGATGTGAGCGATGTGTTACTCCGCGGACTTATCCAGGGACGACGTTCGATGAATCAGGTGTGTGCAGTCATTGCCGGACCTATGAACGGCAGTATGTGAATTGGGAAGCCGGAAAAGCGGAACGAAAACGGACCTTCGAACGCATCTTGAAGACGGCGAAGCGGAAGCGCCGGCCGTATGATGTCCTTGTCCCCCTGAGTGGTGGCAAGGATAGTACATATGTCCTGTTTCTCGCCACAAAAGTGTATCGGTTGCGCGTACTCTGCTACACGTTCGACAACGGATTTCAATCACAGACGGCAAAAGACAACATACGTGCGGCGATCGAAGCGTCGGGGGCCGATCATTTCGTGTTTCGGCCGGATCGCGAGATGCTGATGCGTTTGTATCGTCACTTTCTTGAGAAGACTGGGATGTTCTGCCCTGTCTGCATGCGTGGGATCAGCGCCGGCATCTACTTTGTGAGTCAACACTTCAACATCCCGGTCGTTTTCGGAGGATCGAGCGCGCGTACGGAAGAACGGCTCGTCCCAGAGATCTTCCAAGATGGGGACATTCATTTCTTCAAGAATGTCTTGCGGGCGCATCCCGTATCGGACGCGACTGAGACTCTGCTTCACGATAGAACGATGAAGGACACCATCGGGCGGGTTCTTTTCATCCTCTCGCGTGGACGGATCATGCTTGGCCGGACGTATCTCTACGCTCCCGATTACTTTGAGTGGGAATATGACCACATTTATTCGACGATCCAGAACGAAATGGGATGGAAACCGGCGGAAGACCGTGATGAACACGTCGATTGCCTTGCCGATCCCATCGTGCACTTCTATGTGCGTGAGACGCGAGTCCCTGAACTGACGGCCAGTACGCTCCGATATAGCTCTGAGATCCGTGCGGGACAGATGCCGAGAGAGAAAGCCCTCCGGGTGGTCGAAGAGGAACACGTACGTCGACGTGAACCGACGGAGACACGAGAATTTCTGAATCGCGTCGGTATCACCAAAGATCAGCTGATTGGCCTCATGCAGGATGGGAAGAGGCATATGCAATACCAGGAGCCCGGTCTGATGCGCAGGACTTACCAGGCGATTCGTCGGGTCGGGATCTTGCGATAGCCCGGAAATCGGAGCTCGGATGTGCTCCGAGAGGATCCCTGCATTTTGTCAGATGTCTCACCAACATCAGGGGAACTGAAGCATGGACTCAATTGAATCAGGAATTAGACCGACAACAGCACACCAGCCACGCGCACCCCTGAAAATTGAGTGTGTTTTCTCGCTTCTCAGAAGTGCTCTGGATGCGGATACCGGGCTGTTTTCTAGCAAACTCGCGCTGAATGAGTGGATTGCTGTCCCGGATGACGAGAAGATTTCCAGTTCACTGATCTGTGCAATCGGGCTCTCCCGTTTTGGCGGAGCGCGGCCAGACGAGCAGTATGATTCGCGTCGAACTCTACTGTCCGTCTCCCGTCTTCTTCGAGAGGTTGGGCGTGAATCGTACCGAGGTCTGCTGTTGTGGAGTTCGGCTGTGGAAGAAGTGTTTTCTTGGGAGCAGTTCTCCGAGCACATTGCAGCCGGATCTGATGGAACTACCGACGTGGTTCCAGCCTTGACATCGATGGAGCTTGCTTGGTTCATCATGGGAGAGCTGCACGCGAAACGGGCTTACTCTGGATATCGGGCAAGATCATTGCAGCAGACGATCGATGAACTGGTATCGAGACAACAACCAGACTCCGGTTTGTTCCTCCATGCGGGTCAAAACGCTCCTTTCAATCACCGCTTGCGCAAGCGGGTTCCGAATTTCGCCGACCAGATCTATCCAATCCTTGCACTGGCGGCAGCCGCCCGAGAAAATGGAGATAAGAGCCTTGGCGCAGTTGCGGGCCGATGTGCGCGTGCGCTGTATACCAAGCAAGGTCCGATGGGGGAATGGTGGTGGCATTATTCGCCCACGACTTCGAAGGTGGTGCACTCATACCCGGTCTATTCCGTGCATCAATTGAGCATGGCCCCGATGGCTTTCCTTGCCCTCGCCTCGGTGGATGGATCCTCTGTTACAGAGCCGATACGACGCAGTGAGGAGTGGGTTCATCGGAATCAGGCGGAGATCTCGATGCTCGACCCACACTCCGGAACCTGCTGGCGCGCGATCGAGGCTGATGAAAACGGGCTGATGCGGTTGACAAGACATGTGCGGGCTGTGATCGGTGATGTGAGGCCATGGACGCCGGAACGTCTTCGCATCCTTAGAGAAACATGGCCCTATGAGTGGGGGTGGTATTTGTATCGTCAGGCGTTGGAGCACGCGGCTCCGACAGGGATACATATCTTCTAGTAATTGGCAGATCCATCATACTCAATCAGATGCGTACCGTTCGCGCGCGTCGAAAGGCAGACCGTGTTCATCCTCGTACAGGTCATTCTGGTGGTCGTTGTGGGGACGATCGCGTTCTATCTGTTTCTTCTCACGATCGCCGGCTTCTTTGTTCGCTGGAGGGTATATCCCGAATCGGAACACAAACGGCGGTTCGCGGTTCTGATTCCAGCCCATGATGAAGAACAAGGTATCGGCGCAACAATCCGCTCGGTCCTTGCTGTTGACTATCCGCAGGAACTTCGAGAAGTCATCGTGATCGCGGACAACTGCACGGACAACACTGCATCCGTTGCGGCACAGAACGGGGCGACTGTCCTCATTCGGACGCATGCGACGAACCGGAGCAAAGGCTACGCTCTCCGATGGGCATTCGATCAGCTTGTGCTTCGGGAGGAATACGACGCCTTTGTCGTCGTCGATGCCGATTCCACCGTCTCGAATAATTACCTGCGGGTGTTGAATGCTTACCGCGAAGTCGGCGCGAGAGCGATTCAAACGGCTGACCTCGTCGTGCCACCCGGGGAGAACGCATGGAACGCACAAATGACACGGATTGGATTCCTTCTTGGCAATCTTGCGAGGCCGCTCGGACGAAAAGCGATTGGTGGGACGGTCGGTCTTCGTGGAAACGGCATGTGTCTCGAACGCACGCTCGTCAGGGAGGTGCCTTGGGAATCGTACTCGCTCGCAGAGGATCTCGAACACGGCCTGCGATTGCTGTTGCGCGATGTGTCCGTCGCGTTTGCCCCTGAGGCAACGGTCTTTGCAATCATGCCCGAGGAGACAAGGAATGCGGAGAGTCAGCGGGCTCGATGGGAAGGTGGACGCTACCCGGTCATTAAGCAGTTTGCGATCCCGATTCTGAAACGATTCGTCCGCACGCGGGCGATTCGGGAGCTTGATGCGTTCCTTGATTTGATCACGCCGGCGCTTGTCAACCTGGGGGTTATGGTGATATCCTGCACTCTTCTAACGGCAGCAGCAACGCTCCTTGGCATCGACTCTGCTCCCACATTCCTCAGCGTCTGGCTCGGATTGCTTGCCGCCATTCTCTTTCACTTGTTCGTCGGCTTGATTCTTGCTCGGGCTGATGCTTCTGTCTATCGGTCGCTTCTTAAGATCCCACGATATGCCCTCTGGAAGCTGGGACTTTACCTTCGGATGATGGGTGGCAGGCGAGGCGACCAGTGGATTCGGACAACACGGGAGAAATCATAGTGCAGATGACGATGCCTGAACGTGTTCACCTGATGGACGCCCCACTCGACTTACCGACGCTTACGGAGGCGACGGACATATGCCTCGAATTTGCAAAGGACCGAGGGGCAGGACATCACGTTGTCACCATCAATGCTTTCGGAATCATGATGATGCGGGATCGTCCACTCGTTCGCGAGGCGATCCAGAACGCCTCCCTGATCGTCCCTGACGGCATTTCCATGACGCTGGCGGCCCGCCTATTCGGAGTTCGCGTGCGGGGGCGAGTAACGGGCGTTGCCATCGCGAATGGGGTATTGGAACGCGCGGCTTCGGATGGACTCCGTGTGTACTGTTTCGGGTCACGAGAGGAAGTGATCCAGGCGCTGGGCCTCATCCTGCAGAAGAAATTCCCCGGGCTAGCGGTCGCAGGGGTTCGCAACGGATACTTCCGCGCGGAAGACGAAGCCGCGATTGTTGCGGAGATCAGGAATAGTCGTCCGGATGTGTTGCTTGTAGGTTTGCCAAATCCGATGGCAGAGGAGTGGATCTATCGGCACAAGGCCTCGCTGGGCGTCGGCGTGATCATCGGCGTGGGCGGCACATTCGATGTCATGTCCGGGAAGCTGAAGCGCGCTCCTGCCTGGATGCAGCGATTGGGGATCGAATGGTTGTGGAGATTTCTCCTCGAACCTCGCAAGCGGTGGAAGATCATCCTCTATCAGTTGCCGCGCTTCGTCGTGATGGCACTTTGCGCTCGTGTTCGGTTGGTCTTCGATCGCGCCCAAGGTCGGGGGGGTACAGAATGAACAGAAGAGGATTGCAGGTACTCGGATGCTTCGAATTGTGATTCCGAGCACAGAATTGGGGGAGCGAATGGCTGATTGGACGGAAACGGTTGTTGACCGTTCGCTCGGTTTTTCTTATGATACAAGTGTCCAACCTGCAGACCCACCGCCTCTGCGTCGGCATGTTGAAATCACGAGACGACGCATCAATCCGCATTGTTGAGTAGAGTCGACATTTTGGAACGCATCCTTGGCTACATACTGCGGGTGACCGTGTGGGTCATGATCCCTGCGAGCATTGGCTTCAGTCAGGAGACTCCCGATGAGATCGTGTTTCATTCCAACGGGAGTTCTTTTTCTCCCCTCATCCTCGTCGACGGAGCCCCCGAAGTACTTTGGACTTTCCATGACGGGACCACAAGCACATCCACGAATCCATCCAAGGACTACGGGTCGTACCAGCTCCGTCGGAACCGGCTGAAGGTGACGCCCTGGAGTGCGATACGTGCGATCAACATTGGATATGATGCGGGTGATGGCGGTTCCGATACAATCTCATTGGTGCCGGACCAACATGTCTCACATGTTGAAAACCTGCACTTGGCGGCTCCATCTCTCCAACTCTGGTGTTCCTCTTACAATCAACTCGATACGCTCCTCTTCGACGACTTCGTCAATCTGAAGACCGTCGAATGCTACCTATCGAGGACCATTCGGAAAGTTTCCCTTCGCAATACGCCGTCGCTCGAACGATTGTGTCTGGAAGACAATGATCTGGATTCCCTGGATGTCTCCGACTGTGTCAGTCTGGCAGACCTCCGCGGCGCCTCAAATCGATACTCGAACATCGGCTTCTCGAACAGCACTGAGGAACTGTGGCATATTTGTGTGCGCGACAATCTCTATATCACGAATCCATCAATATTCGCGCACATGGAGGATTTTCCTGCGATCGCTGAGCTGTTGATCTGGAATGCAAATCAGAGCGGCACTTTTGAAATCCACCACACCTCGGCCAATGTCATCTACTTTCAGGCATGGGACAATGAGTATTCGACGCTTGACGTTTCAAGGGCGTTGCAGTTCGATGGAGGAACGGCGGACGTCGATTTCAGCAACAACATGCTCTCAAGCGTGAATGT
>JBFYQI010000066.1:0-4046 GCA_041302875.1 Ignavibacteria bacterium | reverse complement strand
ACGAGATCCAGAATCTCCCCGTCACCATCCCGATGCCCGACGGCACCCGATGGACCCCCGAGAATTTCGACAAGTCCATCGGCGGCAAGTATACGCTGCGCGAGGCGCTGAAGCAGTCGGTTAATCTCGTGACCGTGCGCGCGATCCTCGAGATCGCTCCGGCGCGTCAGGTTGCTGAGTATGCGAAACGCATGGGTATCCGTTCGCCCGTCCCACCGTACGAATCGATCGCCCTGGGTACGCCGGAGGTTTCCCCGCTGGAACTCACCTCTTCGTTTGGCGTGTACGCGAACGAAGGCGTGCTCGTTTCTCCCATCTCGATCCTGAAGATCGAGGATAAGGACGGCAACGTCATCGAGCGCAGCACGCCGGAAAAGAAGGAGGCCCTCAGCAAGGAAACGGCATTCCTGATGACGGACATGCTGGCCGGCACGGTCAACGGAGGGACGGCAACGCGTGCGATCCGGTCATTCTACAACGGACCGGCCGCCGGCAAGACCGGGACCACGAACGATTATGCGGACGCGTGGTTTGTGGGATTCACGCCGCAGCTGGTCGCGGGCGCATGGGTGGGATTCGACGATGTCCGGATCAAGTTCGGAAGCAGCGATGGGCAAGGGGGACGCGCGGCGGCTCCGATCATCGGCCGGTTCTGGCAGCACACCTACGAGGACCCGGCCATCGGATTGCCGCTTGAGTATTTCAACCAGCCCGAAGGGATCGCGACCGACACCATCTGCGTCGACACGAAGAAGAAAGCCCGGGAGTTCTGTCCGGAGAAGACCACGGAGATCTTCAATGTCCGCTATCCTCTCGGCCTGTGTGAAAAGCACACGAGCGCCGACTGGAACGAAGGTTCCGAGAACGACGCTCGTCGCAAGAGCAAGGTGAACTGGTAGATCGCGCACTTACTTCAAGAGCTGCATCTTCTTCGTTTCCACAAGACCGTTGGCAACGAGCCGGTAGAAATAGAGGCCCGACGCCAATCCTTCCCCGTTGAACGTCACCTGGTATCTCCCCGGCTGCTGCACGGCATCCACCAGCACCGCCACCTCACGACCCAAGACGTCATACACTCTCAGGTCCACCCCACCGACCACTGACAACTGATAACTGACCACTGTTGTCGGATTGAATGGGTTCGGATAATTCTGGTTCAGCACGATCGTGGTCGGGATCGCTGTCGCCTCTTCCACCCCCACAACACTTCCGCCGTAGCTCCAACCATATGTTTGCGTGGGCAGGCTCTCGTTGTCATGACGATCCAGCGATGTAACGGCGAAGTAGTAAACGTTGGGGTCACCGGTTGCGGGAAATTTCGTGTAGCTCGTACCGCCTGTGACATACACGACATTGCTCAGATTTTCAAAGTCGATCGGAAGCGTTGTAGATGAGTACACGAGATAGCGTGTCGGCAGCTCGCCATCGGACGCAGGTGCTGGGGCCTTCCAGCGCACGAAGGCGTACGTTTTTCCGGCAGACGGTTCGATCCGGAAGCTGTCCACCATCACCGGGGGAACGGAATCGCGCCACGGCATCGTCGGGCGCAGCGCGAACGGGCGCCGGATGATCTCGGATGTCACTTTCGGATAGACGGAACCCCGGAGCGAGTCGTTGACCAAACGCGAGTTCGACTTGAAGTACTTCGCACTGAAATGAACGCTGCCGAGGATGTTCGCCTTGGTCCTGTTAAAATCGATCTGATCTGCAAGTTCCTGCACGGACCATCCCGCCGCCGCAGGATCGATAGCCCGATACGTTGCCTGTCCAATGTAGATGTGGCGGGAGAATGCGTTGTCATTCCACCAGTTCGTCAGGATGCCGTACGGAGCGACCGAGTGGCTGAAGGGCCAGTAGATCTGCGGCACAAGATAGTCGATCCATCCTTCCTGCAACCACCGCCGCGAGTCGGCATAGATCGCGTCATACGCCGCGTACGCGCCAACGGTTGGACCGTAGGGGGAGTTTCTCCACACGCCTGGCGGGCTGATCCCGAACTTCAACCGCGAATTGAACGCAGCGAGACTGTCACGGATCGTACGCACGAGAATATTGACGTTCTCGCGACGCCAGTCTCCGAGCGACAAGCCGCCACCGTAAAGATTGTACTCGTTCAGATCCTCGGTGGCAATACTGCTGGAATAGAAGTAGTCGTCGAAATGGATGCCGTCCAGATCATAGCGCCTCGCCACATCCATGATGACGCCGGTGACGTAGTTGCGCACATCGGGAATACCGGGATTCAGGATCTTGAGCGTGCCGAACGTGAGCACCCATTCAGGATGGGTGACCGAGACATGCGTCGGCGCGACACTCGAACTCGACGTGTTGACAACCGCACGATACGGATTGAACCACGCATGGATCTCCAGTCCGCGTTGCCGGCACGCATCGATGACGAACTGAAGCGGGTCATATCCGGGATTGGTCCCCTGTGCGGCGCCGCTGATCCATTGCGACCACGGTTCGATCGACGATGCATAGAATGCGTCGCACGACGGGCGCACCTGGAAGAAAATCGAATTGACGCCGACGTTCACTAACGAATCAAGCGTGGCGGTCAGGTTCGCCTGCGAATTGCTTGTCGTCCAGTCGATGTTGGACACCGTTGCGATCCACGCCCCACGCATTTCGCGTTTCGGCGGCGAAACATATGCGGATCGGGAAAGATATTGCGCCTGAAGTGCGGAGACGGTCAGGAGAAGGAAAAGCAGCCGTAGAGAGAAGCGAAGAGTCATGGGGAACTTGACCGTGGTTGTTGGTGATGATGAAACTAAGATGAGAAAAGAGTGCAAAAGATGCCATGCTCGCCATCACGGACGAACCCGGACCCGACCCAGGTTCTGACCCGGGGTTCGACCCGGGTTCTGACCCGGGGACAACCTTGAAGGTTTGTGATCGAGGATTGCCTTCCGTCCTCGCCTCTGCGCTCCTGGCTCCAAGTTGTGTCAGTCTAACCCGGGATCCGACCCGGGTTCCAACCCGGGATCGATCTTGAAGGTTTGGGACGGACAGGCCAACCCTTTTGACTTCTGAATTTTGACTTTCGCTTCATGCTCCCGGCTCGGCTCCTCGGCTCATTTCCCCACCACATCCTTCAACACCTCGCGCTCCACAGCATCCGTCACGCATACCTTTCCAATGGCCACGGGGAGCACAAACCGCGGTCGGGCGCTGATGTTCTTCTTGTCCCGTCTCATCGCGGGGATGATCTTCGACCGATCCAGCCTGCGGAGTTCCACGCGCGTGGGGACACGAGCGATCAGCGAACGGATGCGCTCGGCAGCCACATGGTCGATCAACCCGTGACGCTGCGCGATGGTCGTCTCCGCCGCCATCCCGAGCAGAACTGCTTCGCCGTGTTTGAGGAGGCGGTAGGCTCCCGCAGCTTCGAGCGCGTGTCCGACCGTGTGTCCAAAGTTCAGAATGGCACGCAGATCCCGCTCATGTTCATCCTCTGCCACTACGGCCGCTTTGATGGCAATGCAACGCTCCAGAACCAGGCCAAGCTCTCGTTTCTCGAGCGCCATGACCCGTTCGAGATTCTCTTCCAGAAAGGAAAACAACTCCGCGTCAGCGATGATCCCGTACTTGATGATCTCGCCCATTCCGCTGATCACCTCGCGACTCGGCAAGGTCTTGAGATATGCGGTATCGACCCACACGAACCGCGGCTGATGGAAGGTGCCGATGAGGTTCTTCCCGAGTGCGTGATTCACCCCGGTCTTTCCTCCGATCGCACTATCCACCTGCGAGATCACGGTCGTCGGAACTTGCACCACCGGAACGCCGCGCTGAAAGACCGATGCAACGAATCCCGCAAGATCGCCGACGACGCCCCCGCCGAACGCAATGACCGCGGTTCTCCGTCCCATGCCATGCGTTAACATCTCCGCGATGATCGCTTCTGCCCGCCGCATGTTCTTCTGTCGTTCGCCCGCCGGAATGACGACCGGTAGAACCTGAAGTCCTGCCCGCAGGAGATTGTTCTGGAACGCCTTCAAATGAAGCCGCGCCACGGTCGCATCCGTCACAACCACAGCCGA